>NZ_JBFUGN010000011.1:0-23278 GCF_056402895.1 Rhizobacter sp. P3_B12
GAGCGACACAGCCATGAAGACGCTGCTGCTGGCTTTTGTCACCGGTGCGCCGGTGCTGTCCGTCGGACAGCCTCTGCCGCCCGTGCCGGACTCTCCGGCATCGATCACCGACTACGAGTACGACGCCGAAGGCCGCATGACGCGAATGGCGCGCGGCAGCGGCACCCTCGACCTGTCGATGCGGCTGAGCCGCGACAGGTTGGGCCGCGTCGAGACGATCACCGATCCCACGGGTGGCACCACCCGTCTGGGCCACGACGCGGCTGGGCGGCCGCTGCAGGTCATTGACCCGCGCAACTTGGCGACTCGCTACGAGCGCGATGGCTGGGGTCGGATCGCAAAGATCATCAGTCCGGACGGCGGCACGGCCGAGTTTCACTACGACGGCGCACACAATCTGGCGAAGTCGTTGGACGGCCGCGGCGTCGCCGGCTGGTTCGAGCACGACTGGCAGCACAGGCCGACATTGGCGCGCTACAGCCGTGCCAGGGCGACCGACGAGGTGCTGCGTTGGACCTACGATGAGACCGGGCCGCTGTCCGGCTTCGGCCACGGAAACCTGACGAGCACCTCGTTCCCTGCAGGATCCACTCGATACCTTTACGGAGAAGGCCGCGAACTGGTGAAGGCCACCCAGCGCATCGAGCCTGCCTCGGGTGCTCATGCCGTTGCGCTGATCCACGTCACTGAGTACGGCTATGTGCAAACACGGCTGACACGCATCACGTATCCGTCCGGGCGCCAATTGCACATCACATGGAACGCGGGGCGCATCGAGGCGATGGGACTGGCGGCACAAGCGGAAGCGCAGCCGAGAACACTCATCAGCCAAGTGACCTGGGAACCCTTCGGTGCCGCGGTGCGCGGATGGAGCTGGGCGACCGCGACCGGCCCGATACGTCATGACCGCACGCGAGATCTGGCAGGACGGTTGGTTCGCTATCCGCTGGGCGATGCGATACGCGACCTACGCTACGACGAGGCCGATCGGATCGTCAGCTTCACTCACTTGGCACGCGACGGCACGGCGCGGCCGATGCTGGACCAGCAGTTCAGCTTCGATGCGAATGACCACCTGACAGGAGTCGTCTCCACAACGGCAAGCTGGCGCATCGAGCACGACACAAACGGCAACCGAACCTTGCTCAGCCTCAACGGCAACTCGCAGACCTACGGCATCGACCCGGCCAGCAATCGACTGCTGTCCGTGAGCAATCCCGAGGTCCGCCTGGTACACGATGCAGCCGGAAACCTGGCCGAACTCACCGGCGCAGGACGAGCGTTCGTGGTTGGCCACAACCTCGCAGGGCAGGTAGCCACCCTCAGCCGCAATGGCGTGATGACGAGCTACGCCTATGACGCGCTCGGTCAGCGCATTCGCAAGTCCGACAACCGAACTGTCGAACACACCACCGTGTTCGTCTATGACCCCGACGGTCATTTACTCGGCGAATACGATCACACCGGCAAGGCCCTGCGCGAATACATCTGGCTGGACGACACTCCGGTCGCCGTCTTCATGCCAGACCCTGCTGACCCGGCTGGCGCACCCGAGGTGTTCTACATCCACGCTGATCACATCGACACGCCACGCGTGGTGGTCGACCTCCACAACCGGATGCGCTGGCGTTGGTGGTCAGAGCCTTTCGGGACGACAGCGCCCGAGACCAATCCACAGGGGCTCGGAAACTTCATCTTCAACCTGCGCTTCCCTGGGCAATACGCGGATGCGGAATCGGGCTTGTTCTACAACGGGTTTCGGTACTACAGCCCACAAGGTGGTCAGTACACGCAGAGCGACCCGATCGGGCTGATGGGCGGGAACCTGTCGACGTACACCTATGCGAACGGGAATCCAGTCAGCTTTGTCGATCCCGACGGCCTCTTCGCTTGGGGCATCGTGTTCGGTGGAGCAGATCTCGCGTGGCAGCTCTACCAAAACGGCGGCCGCTGGAAGTGCGTCAACTGGATGGATGTAGGCCTGAGCATGACCGGTGGAGGGCTGCTGAACGGTCTGCTGAAGGGGGCCGGCAAGATCAAGACCGGATCCAGACTCTACGGCGCCAACTGGCGCAGGTGGTATCGCCGAAATATCGAAGACTATGACGGCGGTACTCACAATGCCCACCATTGGCTTCTGGAACGAAATCAGGGATTGGGACGGCACATGCCAGACGCCGTCAAGAATCAGCCGTGGAACGTCAACGTGATCAGTGCCCAGTTCAACAATTGGCTCTCGCGCCATCCGACGCTCGCGCCGCTGGGCGGCCCGCTGTGGGCTGGTGAGCTTGCTGGCGGCCTGGCTACGACGGCCCTGGGATCGGGCCAAGGAGATGATTGTGAGTGTCGATAGGCCACGCGCAGTCGCCGATCCCGTTGTCGTGCTGCTGGTCGACCAGCACAAGGGATCACTCCTCCCGTTGAATCAGCGTGGGCTCGAACGCACCCAGAAGAGCCGCCGACGCTTGAAGGCCGACTATCCAGATGCTGTGATCCTGTTGCCCTGCGGCGCGGTGCTTCCGATTGCTGACTTCTTGCTGGGCAGGTCCATCGATCCGGGGCTGCCATGGCCGTTTGAATGGCTGACGCTCGGCGGCGAGAGACATCTCACGCTCGTCTTTGGAGAAGCGAAGACGCCGCCCCTAGAAGAAACCCGACGGATGATCCTCGACTGCCTGAATCGGGAAACGCATCGCGATGAGTGGCTGCTAGACGACGATTCGTGGGATCAGCTCATGCTTCGGGTGCAACAGGCAGACTCCCCCCGCACCCTCTTCGAAGCCTTGCACCTGACATCGCCGGAAGACGGCCTCGACGTGTTCTCGTGAAATGCGCAGGCCTTCCGGGACCAAAGCTCTCAACATGGTTGGGAGAAATCCAATCCGACAGGCTCTTCCCTGCGTCAGAGCACCTGATCCCTCAGCTGCGGAAACACCTTCCCCACCTTCCCCAGCAGGTAGTCCCCATACGTCCCGTCGAATGCATGCGGGTTCGCGCGGTCCCAGCGCGTCGCACTGTCGTCGTCGGCCGGCGGCAGGCCCTCGATCGGCTGCACCCGCACGTCGAAGGCCGGGTCGAAGAAGAACGGGAACGACAGGCGGTCGCGGCCCGAGGTGTTCAGGCACACGCGATGCGGCGTCGAGCGGTACAGCCCGCCCGTCATGCGGTCCAGCATGTCGCCGATGTTGCAGACGAAGCTGCGCGGCACCGGCGGCGCCTCGATCCAGCCCTCGCGCGTATTGACCTGCAGGCCGCCCACGTCGTCCTGGCGCAGCAGTGTCAGCAGCCCGTAGTCGGTGTGCTCACCCACACCCCACTGCGCATCGGTGCCGGCCGGCACCGGCCGCGTCGGGTAGTTGAACAGGCGGAACAGGATCAGCGGATCGGCGGTGCAGCGCTCGGCGAAGTAGCCGGGCGGCAGCGCCAGACTCTGCGCGATGGCGCGCATCACGCGGTGGCCCAGGCCTGTCAGCGCGCTCATCGTCGCGAGCAGCGTCTCTCGAAAGCCAGGCAGCGACGGATGCTCGGGGAACAGGTTGCGCCCATGCACCGGCATGCGCGCCTGCACGCGCGGATCGTCATCCCCGAGTTCCTCGCCAAGGTACAGGCCTTCCTTCCAGTCGGGCCGCCCCGAGGTCAGCTCGCCGCCCAGAGGAAAGTAGCCGCGCCACGCCCTGCCACCGAGCGCCATGCGCCATTGCAGCTTGGTCGGCTCATCGAGCGCGAAGAAGCGGCGGCTCAGGTCTTCCAGCCGGTCCATCAAGGCCTCGTCGACGCCATGGCCGACGACGTAGAAGAAGCCATGCGCGCGGCAGGCCTCGCCGATCCGCCGCGCCACCTCGGGCTCCGGCGACGCCAGGTCGATCACCGGCACGTGCTGCTGCAGCGAGAGTGCCATCAGCGCATCAGAACGGTTTGTCGCCCAGCACCGTCGCACGGTGCATCACGCGGCGGTGCGGCAGGTAGTCGGCGGTGGCGTAGTGCTGCGTCAGCCGGTTGTCCCAGAAGGCCAGGTCGTGCAGCTTCCAACGCCAGCGCACCGTGTGCTCCGGCTTGGCCACGTGCTCGAAGAGCAGCCGCAGCAGCGCGTCGCTCTCCTTCGCGGCCAGTTCGACGATGTGGGTCGTGAAGCCCTCGTTGACGAACAGGCCGCGCAGCCCGCTGACCGGGTGCGTGCGGATCACCGGATGAATCACCGGCGGGTTCTTCGCGCGCGCGTCGTCCCAGCGCACGCGCTCGTCGGGCGTGCGGGCGAAGCGGTGCGCGGGAAAGGACTTCACCATGTCGTGCTCGGCCGTCAGGCCATCGAGCATACGCTTGAGCGGTGCCGACAGGCTCTCGAACGCCGCGATGCCGCTCGCCCACAGCGTGTCGCCGCCCGACGGCGGCAGCTGCCGCGCCGACAGCAGCGCGCCCATCGGCGGCGTCTCGATGAAGGTGACATCGGTGTGCCAGTTGTCGTTGTCCGGCAGGTTCTTCGCGTCGGTGTCGAGCACGATGATCTCGGGCACCTCGGCCACGTGCGGGTAGATCGGGTGGATGTGCAGGCCGCCGAAGCGCTCCGCCAGGTCGCGCTGCTGCTGCGGCGTGACGGGCTGGTTCTCGAAGAACAGCACATGGTGGCGCAGCAGCGCGCCGAGCAGATTGTCGTGCGCGGCATCGCTGAGCGGCTCGCGCAGGTCGATGCCGGACACCAGCGCGCCGAGCGCCGGGCCGAGCGGCGCGATCTGCAAACCCACCGCCATCACCCCCGCCCCTGCCACGGCACCAGCCGCCGCTGCAGCGCCCGCAAGCCCAGCTCCAGCCCGAACGCGACCAGCGCGATCGTGAAGATGCCCAGCAGCACGATGTCGGTGGCCAGGAACTGCGCGGCCGACTGCACCATGAAGCCCAGGCCGCGCGTCGCGGCGACCAGTTCGGCCGCGACCAGCGTCGACCAGCCGACCCCGAGCCCGACGCGCAGCCCGGTCAGGATCTCCGGCAGCGCCGTCGGCAGCACCACGTGGCGCAGCAGCTGCCAGCGCGTCGCGCCGAAGGCCTGCGCGGCGCGGCGGCGCGTCTCGTCGACCTGGCGCACGCCGGTGGCGGTCGCGATCACCAGTGGCGCAAAGATCGCGAGCGTGATCAGCAGCACCTTCGACAGCTCGCCGATGCCGAACCAGATCACGATCAGCGGCAGGTAGGCCAGCGGCGGCACCGGCCGGTAGAACTCGATCAGCGGATCGAACACGCCGCGTGCGGTCGGCGACAGGCCCATCCACAGCCCGAGCGGGATGGCCGTCAGCACCGCGATGCCCAGCGCCAGCGCGACGCGCGCGAGGCTCGCGCCGGCGTGCTGCCACAGCGTGGCATCCATGTAGCCCTCGCCGGCCACGCGCACGAACTTCTCCCACACCGCGGCGGGCGGCGGCAGGAAGAGGGGCTCGATCCAGCGCGCCGCCGTCACCGCCTGCCACGCGGCCAGCAGCACCAGCACGCTCAGCAGGCTGATCACGACGGGGCGCGACCACAGCGGCGCGGTGGCCTCGCGTGCGGCCGGCGGCCTGGCGGACTCGTCGTCCAGCGCGGCGGGCTGCGTCAGCACGCGCACCGTCATCGGGGAAATGGCATCCATCGTGGGTTCAGTGCAGCGCTTCATCCTGCGCGAACACCGCGCCCAGCACCTGCTCGCGCACCGCGACGAACTCGGGCAGCGACTTGATCGCCCGCGCCGCCTCGCCCTGCGCATGGCGGCGGCCGAAGTCCAGCGCACGGTGCTCCACGATGCGCGCCGGCCGGCGCGACAGCACCACCAGGTCGGTCGCGAGGAACACCGCCTCCTCGACGCCGTGCGTCACCAGCACGATGGTCTTGCCGGTGGCCTGCCAGACCTTCAGCAGCAGCTCCTGCATGCGCTCGCGCGTCAGCGCATCGAGCGCGCCGAACGGCTCGTCCATCAGCAGCACCTCGGGGTCGGCCGCCAATGCGCGGGCGATGCCGACGCGCTGGCGCATGCCGCCCGACAGCTCCCACACCGGCCGCGTCTCGCAGCCCTCCAGGCCGACCAGCGCGAGGAACCCGCGCGCCCTGTCCTCGCGCGCAGCGCGGCCCCCACCGCGCAGGCGCAAGGGCAGGGCGACATTGTTCAGCACGTCGAGCCAGGGCAGCAGCGCGTCGTCCTGGAACACGACGCCGCGGTCCGCGCCGGGACCGGTGATCGGCCGGCCCGACACCGACACCCGCCCGCCGCTGGGTGTCACGAAGCCGGCGATGACGTTCAACAAGCTGGACTTGCCGCAGCCCGAAGGCCCCAGCAGCACCGCCAGCGCCCCTGGCGGCACCTGCCAGTCGATGGCATCCAGCACGGGGGTGTTCACAGCCGTGGTCGACCCTGCAGCACCCCGGTACCCTACAGTGACCGCCTGCAGTTCGACCACGGCGTGAACTCCTTCGTGTCTTGTTCGTTGGCGTGTCAGCGTGCTGCCGCGACGGCCTGGCCCGAGGCCTTGGCCGCGGCCTGCACGTGCTTCACGCTCACATAGCTGCCGTAGTCGGCCAGCACCTTGTCGACCTTGCCCTGCTCCTTCAGGAACTTCGCGGTGTCGGTGAGTGCCTTGATCGTTCCGCCTCCCAACAGCGCGGGAGATGCCTGTTCCGCGAGCGTCGGGAACTTCGAGCCGGCCAGCAGCTCGGGCACGTCGGCCGCGGCGGCACCGGTCAGCTTGACGATCTTGTCGACGTTGGCCTGGTTCGCGACGAAGGCCAACGCATCCTTGCGGTAGGCGGCATACGCCTCGCCGGTGATGCGCACGAACTGCGCGACGAACTCGGGGTTCTTCTGCGCGAAGTCGCGGCGCACGATCCACGCGTCGAAAGTCGGTGCGCCCCAGGTCGCCACCTCGGCCGAGCTGGTCAGCAGCTTGCCGCTCTCCTTGATCCTGCCGAGCGCCGGATCCCACACGTAGGCGGCGTCGATGTCGCCGCGCTGCCAGGCCGCGGTGATCTCGGTCGGGCGCAGGTTGACGACGTTTACCTTCTTCGCGTCGATGCCCCAGTGCTTCAGCGCGGCCAGCAGGCTGTAGTGCGTGGTCGACACGAACGGCACGGCCACCTTCTTGCCGACCAGGTCGGCCGGCTTCGTGATGCCCGAACCGTTGCGCACGACCAGTGCCTCGGCGCTCCCGATCTCGGCGGCGACCAGGATGGTCTCGATCGGAAGCTCCCGGCTCGCGGCCGCGGCCAGCGGGCTGGAGCCGACGTAGCCGATCTGGATGTCGCCCGACGCGACCGCGGTGATCACTTCGGCACCGCTCTCGAACTTGCGCCATTCGATGGCCTGGCCGGTGGCTTTCTCATACAGGCCGTCGGCCTGCGCGACCTTGGCAGGCTCGACGACGGTCTGGTAGGCGATGCGAACCTGGGCCTGCGCGATGCCGGCAGTGGCGAACAAGCCCAGCGCGATGGCCAGGGCGCGACGTGCTGCGTATGTCATGGGTTCTCCTCCTCGTGTGGGGTGCAACGCTTCAAGGACTGCACGGTACGGCGCGGCCCGTGCCGGGCGAACGAAGGTTTTCGGATGTGCTCATGCGACACACGACGCGGGCAGATATCGAAGCGCGCTTTTCTTCGTTCGCCGCGGCATTTGGTGGCGATAGCCTTCATCCGACTCGATTGATGAAGGAGACCGCCATGTCCGCCGTCCTCGCAGAATTTCCTCGCCCCACCGTGCTCGAAGAGGCCCGCCAGCGCGCCCGCGACGGCAAGCTGCCGTTCGCCGGCAGCCTGTCGCCGGCCGATGCCTGGGCGCTGACCCGCAGCGGCCAGGCCGTGCTGGTCGACGTGCGCACCGCCGAGGAGCGCAAGTTCGTCGGCCACGTCGCCGAGAGCGTGCACGTGCCCTGGGCCACCGGCACCAGCCTGACGCGCAACCCGCGCTTCGTGCGCGAGCTGGAGGCCAAGGTCGCCAAGCCCGCCGTCGTGCTGCTGCTGTGCCGCAGCGGCAAGCGCTCGGCAGCAGCAGCCGAGGCCGCAACCAAGGCCGGTTTCGCGCAGGCCTTCAACGTCAGCGAAGGCTTCGAGGGCGAGCTGAATGCGCAGGGCCAGCGCGGCCATGACGACGGCTGGCGCTTCCACGGGCTTCCGTGGATCCAGGACTAGTCATGTCGGCATCCGCCTTCGACGTGGCCGACGTCGTCGCCGGCCTGCGCGCTGCGCGCACCCGCTGGCGCGAGTCGCAGCAACGCCAGCGCGAGCCCGGTGGCCGCGAACTGCCGTCGCGCGAAGCGCTGCAGGGCATCGTCGAATCGCTGCGCGGCGTGCTGTTCCCGATGCGGCTCGGCCCGCCGGACCTGCGCCAGGACAGCGAGGACTGGTACATCGGCCACACGCTCGACACGCTGCTGCATGCGCTGTGCGCGCAGGTGCGGCTCGAGCTGCGCCATGCCGGCCGGCACGAGGTCGATGCCGAAGACCTGGTGCGCCGCTTCGCCGCGTCGCTGCCTGCGATCCGCGGCCTGCTCGACAGCGACGTGCTGGCCGCCTTCCACGGCGACCCGGCCGCCCGCAGCGTCGACGAGGTGCTGCTGTGCTACCCCGGCATCGATGCGATGGTGCACCACCGCGTCGCGCACCGGCTGTACGAACTGGGCGTGCCGCTGCTGGCGCGCATCGTCGCCGAGCTGGCGCATGGCCGCACCGGCATCGACATCCACCCAGGCGCGACCATCGGCGCCGGCTTCTTCATCGACCACGGCACCGGCGTCGTGATCGGCGAGACCGCGGTGATCGGCGAGCGGGTGCGCGTCTACCAGGCGGTGACGCTGGGCGCGAAGCGCTTCCCGACCGACGACGACGGCAAGATCCGCAAGGGCCTCGCGCGCCACCCGCAGGTCGAGGACGACGTGGTGATCTACGCCGGCGCGACGCTGCTCGGGCGCATCGTGATCGGCCGCGGCTCCACCATCGGCGGCAACGTCTGGGTGACTGACGACGTGCCGCCGGGCAGCCAGGTGACGCAGGCGACGACTCGCCAGGACCGTCGGCCATGACCTCGACATTGCGACAGCGTTTCGGCCAGGTCGTGCGCGTGACCCGCGAGGACCGCGGCTGGTCGCAGGAGCAACTGGCCGGCCGCGCCGACCTGAACCGCTCCTACCTCGGCGAGATCGAGCGCGGCACCGTGATGCCGTCGATCGAGACCGCCGCCAAGCTCGCCGCGGCGCTGGGCATCAGCCTGTCGTCGCTGATCGCGCGCTTCGAACTGGGGACCCCCGCCTGATGACATGACGCACGAGTCACCCTTTGATGGCGATAGCCGGTTGATCGGCGCGCAAGCGCTGGCGACACTCCCGCCGCTTATCTGATCCCCGCATAACTTCATTCGTTTTTCGTTTCAGGAGTCCCTCCATGGCTGACACCCAGCAACAGCTGGCCCTTGGCGACCACGCCGCCCGGCAACTTGCCAACGCGACCAAGACCGCGCCGACCCTCGCGACGCTGACGCCGCGCTGGCTCACGCACCTGTTGCAGTGGGTGCCCGTCGAGGCCGGCATCTACCGCCTGAACACCGTCAAGAACCCGCAGGACGTGCTGGTGGCCTGCTCGTCGCAGCGCGACGAGGGCGAGTTGCCCAGCACCTATGTCGACTACGACGAGCAGCCGCGCGAGTACTTCCTGAACGCGGTCAGCACCGTGCTGGACGTGCACACCCGCATCTCCGACCTCTACAGCAGCCCGCACGACCAGATCAAGGAGCAGCTGCGCCTGACGATCGAGACCATCAAGGAGCGGCAGGAGAGCGAGCTGATCAACAACCCGGACTACGGGCTGCTGGCCAGCGTCGCCGACGACCAGCGCGTGTTCCCGCTGACCGGTGCGCCGACGCCCGACGACCTGGACGAACTGCTGAGCAAGGTCTGGAAGGAGCCGGCGTTCTTCCTGACGCACCCGCTGGCCATCGCCGCGTTCGGCCGCGAATGCACCCGCCGCGGCGTGCCTCCGCCGACGGTGAGCCTGTTCGGCTCGCAGTTCATCACCTGGCGCGGCATCCCGCTGATCCCGTCCGACAAGGTACCGGTGGCCGACGGCAAGAGCAAGATCCTGCTGCTGCGCGTCGGCGAGAAGCGCCAGGGCGTCGTCGGGCTGTACCAGCCGGGCCTCGCCGGCGAGCAGAGCCCCGGGCTGTCGGTGCGCTTCATGGGCATCAACCGCAACGCGATCTCGTCGTACCTGATCTCGCTGTACTGCTCGCTCGCGGTGCAGGTGCCCGACGCGCTGGCCGTGCTCGAGGATGTCGAGATCGGCAAGTTCCACGAGTATCCCGACACGTACAAGTGATGAGCACGATCGACGCGTTCGACCCCGCAGCGATCGCGAAGCTGGCGGGGGAACTCTTCGCGAACTGGCCCGGCGCGGTGCCGTCTTCGGTGCCGTCGGTGCCGGCGAMTGCACACCCGGCCGGCTTCACGCCGCCGCCGGGCAGCACCGGCCCGGCGACGCCGAACGTGCAGCCGCTGACGGCGGCCGTGCCTGGCAGCAACCTGCTGCCGAGTTCGCCGCAGCATCCGGCTGCGCTCGCGGCGCAGCTGCCGTCATCGCAGCCGCATGCGGCGGCCGGCAACGGCGTGCCCGACCTGGGCTACAGCGCGGCACCGGCCTGGGACGGCCGCTTCGGCAGCTCGGCCGCCGGTGTCGCGCCGGCTCTGTCGTCATCCACGCCGTCGTTCTACTTCCTCGAGACGCCGCGCCACCCGGGCCAGCGCGCGCTCGGCGAGCCGGCCCATGCCGCGCCGGTGAAGCCGGCCTTCGACGTGAACGCGGTGCGGCGCGACTTTCCGATCCTGCAGGAGCGCGTCAACGGCCGGCCGCTGGTGTGGTTCGACAACGCCGCGACCACGCAGAAGCCGCAATCGGTGATCGACCGCATCAGCCACTTCTACGAACACGAGAACTCGAACATCCACCGCGCGGCGCACGAGCTGGCCGCGCGCGCGACCGATGCCTACGAAGGCGCGCGCAAGACGGTGCAGCGCTTCCTCGGCGCGGCCTCGGTCGACGAGATCGTGTTCGTGCGCGGCACCACCGAGGCGATCAACCTGGTGGCCAAGAGCTGGGGCGCCAGGAACATCGGCGCTGGCGACGAGATCATCGTCTCGCACCTGGAGCACCACGCCAACATCGTGCCGTGGCAGCAGCTGGCGGCCGAGAAGGGCGCGGTGCTGCGCGTGATCCCGGTCGACGACCGCGGGCAACTGAAGCTCGACGAGTACCGCAAGCTGCTCGGGCCGAAGACGAAGCTGGTGGCGGTGACGCAGGTGTCGAACGCGCTCGGTACCGTGGTGCCGGTGCAGGAGATCGTCGCGCTCGCCCACGCGGCCGGCGCGAAGGCGCTGGTCGACGGCGCGCAGTCGGTGTCGCACATGCGGGTCGACGTGCGCGCGATCGATGCGGACTTCTTCGTGTTCTCCGGCCACAAGCTGTTCGGCCCGACCGGCATCGGCGTGCTGTACGGCAAGCAGGAGATCCTGGAAGACATGCCGCCCTGGCAGGGCGGTGGCAACATGATCGCCGACGTCACCTTCGAGAAGACCGTGTACCACGGCGCGCCGACGCGCTTCGAGGCCGGCACCGGCAACATCGCCGATGCGGTCGGGCTGGGGGCCGCGATCGACTACGTGCAGCGGCTCGGGCTGGAGGCGATCGCGCAGTACGAGCACGCGCTGCTCGGCTACGCGACGCATGCGCTGCAGCCGATCCCCGGCGTGCGGCTGGTCGGCACCGCGCAAGACAAGGCGAGCGTGCTGTCGTTCGTGCTGGATGGGTATTCGACGGAGCAGGTCGGGCAGGCGCTGAACCGCGAGGGCATCGCGGTGCGCACCGGGCACCATTGCGCGCAGCCGATCCTGCGCCGCTTCGGGCTCGAGGCGAYGGTKCGGCCGTCGCTGGCGTTCTACAACACCTGCGACGAAGTGGATCGGTTCATCGCGGTGATCCGACAGCTCGCCAACAAGCGCTGATCCGTAGCCCGGATGCCAATCCGGGTTCTCCTCGACGAAATGCATCCCGGATTAGCATCCAGGCTACGGGGCGCGTGCTCACGAGGCGCGCGTCTTCGCCCATTCTGGAGACAAACATGAACGCGACCACCCACCCCGCTGTGCTCGACCTGATCGGCAACACGCCGCTGGTGCGCGTCACGCGCCTCGACACCGGCCCGTGCACGCTGCTGCTGAAGCTCGAATCGCAGAACCCCGGCGGCTCGATCAAGGACCGCATCGGCGTCTCGATGATCGAGGCCGCCGAGCGCGACGGCCTGCTGCACCCCGGCGGCACCGTCGTCGAGGCGACCGCCGGCAACACCGGCCTCGGCCTCGCGCTGGTCGCGCGTGCCAAGGGCTACCGCGTCGTGCTGGTCGTGCCCGACAAGATGTCGACCGAGAAGGTGCTGCACCTGAAGGCGCTCGGCGCCGAGGTGCACACGACGCGCTCCGACGTCGGCAAGGGCCACCCGGCCTACTACCAGGACTACGCGGCGCGCCTCGCAAAGGAGATCCCCGACTCGTTCTTCGCCGACCAGTTCAACAACCCGAACAACCCGCTCGCGCACGAACGCGGCACCGGCCCCGAGCTGTGGGAGCAGAGCGGCCACGACCTCGACGCGATCGTCGTCGGCGTCGGCTCGTCGGGCACGCTGACCGGGCTGACGCGCTACTTCCGCGGCGTGCAGCCGAAGCTCGAATTCGTGCTCGCCGACCCGGTGGGCTCCATCCTCGCCGACCAGGTGCTGACCGGCACCCATGGCCCGGCCGGCTCGTGGGCCGTGGAGGGCATCGGCGAAGACTTCATCCCGCCGATCGCCGACCTGTCGGGCATCAAGCATGCGTATTCCATCTCGGACGAAGAGAGCTTCGCGACCTCGCGCGAGCTGCTGCGCACCGAAGGGCTGATGGGCGGCTCGTCGACCGGCACGCTGCTGGCCACCGCGCTGCGCTTCTGCCGCGCGCAGACCAAGCCGCTGCGCGTCGCCACCTTCGTGTGCGACACCGGCACGCGCTACCTGTCGAAGGTCTACAACGACAGCTGGATGATCGACGAGGGCCTGCTGGCCCGCACGCAGTACGGCGACCTGCGCGACATCGTCGCGCGCCGGCCCGACGAGGGCGGCGTCGTCAGCGTGACGCCCGACGACACGCTGCTGACCGCGTTCCAGCGCATGCGGCTGGCCGACGTGTCGCAGCTGCCGGTGCTCGACGGCACGCGGCTCGCCGGCGTGATCGACGAGTCCGACGTGCTGATGCAGCTGCAGGGCGACCCGGCGCACTACGCCAACACCGTCAGCTCGGCGATGAGCGCCGCGCTGGAGACGCTGCGCCCCGGCTCGAGCATCGCCGCGCTGCGCCAGGTGCTGGACCGCGGCCTGGTCGCGATCGTCGCCGACGGCGATACATTCCACGGCCTGATCACCCGCTTCGATCTCCTGAACCACCTCCGCAAGGCACGCCGATGAGCTCCAAGGACACCCACCAGTTCGCCACCCGCGTGATCCACGCGGGGCAGTCGCCCGACCCGACGACCGGCGCGATCATGCCGCCGATCTACGCCACCTCGACCTACGTGCAGCAGAGCCCCGGCGTGCACAAGGGCCTGGACTACGGCCGCTCGCACAACCCGACGCGCTGGGCGCTGGAGCGCTGTGTCGCCGACCTCGAAGGCGGCACGCGCGCGTTCGCGTTCGCATCCGGGCTGGCTGCCATCTCGACCACGCTGGAGCTGCTGGACGCCGGCGCGCACATCGTCGCGAGCGACGACCTGTACGGCGGCACCTTCCGCCTGTTCGACAAGGTGCGCACGCGCAGCGCCGGCCACCGGTTCAGCTTCGTCGATCTGTCCGATCCGCAGGCGCTGCGCGCCGCGATCCGGCCCGAGACGAAGCTGGTCTGGGTCGAGACGCCGAGCAACCCGATGCTGAAACTGACCGACCTGGAGGCCATCGCCCGCATCGCGCACGAGCACGGCCTGCTGGCGGTGGCCGACAACACCTTCGCGAGCCCGTACGTGCAGCGGCCGCTGGAGCTGGGCTTCGACGTGGTCGTGCATTCGAGCACCAAGTACCTGAACGGGCACTCGGACGTCATCGGTGGCGTGGCCGTGGTCGGGCAGCGCGCCGAAGCGGCCGGCCATGCCGAGCGCCTGGGCTTCCTGCAGAACGCGGTCGGCGCGATCGCCGGGCCGTTCGACAGCTTCCTGACGCTGCGCGGCATCAAGACGCTCGCGCTGCGCATGCAGCGTCATTCGGAGAACGCCTCCGAACTCGCGCAGTGGCTGGAGCGCCACCCGAAGGTCGCGCGCGTGCACTACCCGGGCCTCGAATCGCACCCGCAGCATGCGCTGGCGAAGCGCCAGATGCAGGGCTTCGGCGGCATGGTGTCGGTCACGCTGAAGACCGACCTGGCCGGCTCGCGCCGCTTCCTCGAGGCCTGCGAGGTGTTCTCGCTGGCCGAGAGCCTGGGCGGCGTCGAGAGCCTGATCGAGCACCCGGCGCTGATGACGCACGCGACGATTCCGGCCGAGCAGCGCGCGCAGCTGGGCATCAGCGATGCGCTGGTGCGGCTGAGCGTCGGCATCGAGGACCTGGCTGACCAACGCGCCGACCTCGAAGGCGCGCTGGCGCGCATCTGATCGGGCGTCATCCAACCGACACGCCTTTGCTTATCCGGATTCAGTCGTTCGCGGATCGGCCGGGCTTCGGTAGTCTGCGAACCCTGATTCCAACAACATGCTGAAGAGAAACCCCATGCAAAAGCGCCTGTTCCTGTCCACGCTGGTCGCGGCCGCCGCCGCGGTGTTCTCGGTCGGCGCCCATGCCGACCAGCTCGCCGACATCCAGAAGAAGGGCGAGATCGTCATCGGCGTGCTCGGCACCGACGAGCCGAACAGCTTCGTCGACCCGAAGACCCGCGACGTGGTCGGCTACGAGGTCGACATCGGCCGCGCGATCGCCGCCAAGCTGGGCGTGAAGCCAGTGTTCAAGCAGCTGGCCGTGGCCGCGCGCATCCCCGAGCTGCAGCAGGGCCGCGTCGACCTGCTGGCCGCCTCGCTCACGCACAACAAGGAGCGCGAGGCGCTGATCGATTTCTCGCTGACCACCTTCGTGACCGGCCAGAAGGTGCTGGTGAAGAAGGACAGCGGCATCTCGCAGCTGGCGCAGCTGGGCGGCAAGAAGGTGCTGACCGTCAAGGGCGGCACGCAGGAGCCGAACATCCGCAAGGCGGTGCCCACCGTCGACGTCGTGACCTTCGAGACCACGCAGCAGGCCTTCCTCGCGCTGCAGCAGGGCAAGGGCGTGGGCTACGTCAATGACGAGGCCTCGCTGATCGACGACTTCGGCAAGCTCGGCCCGGCCGCGAAGAACTACCTGATCATCCCGCAGAGCATCAGCACCGAGGCGCTGGCGCTGGGCATCCGCAAGGGCGAGGCCGGCGTGAAGGGCGTCGTCGACGGCGTGCTGCGCGACCTGGAGAAGTCGGGCGAAGCCGACAAGCTGTTCCAGAAGTGGTACGGGCCGAACACGCGGCTGAAGTTCCAGACCCGCGATTTCAAGTTTGTGTCCGACAAGATTGACGGCTGACGAGCCTGCGCTCGCCCATCCATTTCTGACGCGATACTCATGAGCCTCGCTCTTGCAAGAGGGCGGGGCTTTTGCATGTGTTGTCAAATGCGGGTGTGCAGAAGCAGCACGGCGCTGAACCTGTTGTGGGAGAACGCATGAAGCCCTCTGAAGCCCTGGACTCGCACCGCGACGCCATCCGCCGCGTCGTCGCGGCTCATCGCGCGCGCAATGCCCGGGTGTTCGGCTCCGTTCTGCACGGCACTGACACCAGCGGCAGTGACCTGGACATCCTCATCGATCCCACGCCGGACACCACGCTGTTCGACATCGGGGCCATCCGCCACGAGTTGGGCCAACTGCTCGGAGTTTCAGTGGATGTCCTGACGCCCAACGCCTTGCCTGACAAGTTTCGTGCCGCGGTGCTCGCGGAAGCTCGTCCTGTATGAGTCACGGCCCGCAACGGCTTGCCGACTATCTCGCGCACATCGGGGAAGCCATCGAGCGGATCGACCGCTACACAGGAGACATGGACGAGACGGCGTTCCTGAACGACCAACTGGTCCAGGATGCAGTGGTCCGCAATCTGGAGATCATCGGCGAGGCCAGCAACAACATCGAAAAGCACTTCCCCGAATTCGCTGCCCAACACCCCGAGTTGCCTCTCGCGTTCGCGTACCAGATGCGCAATGCCCTCGCCCACGGCTATTTCAAGGTGGATTTCGAGATCGTCTGGAAGACCATTCATGGCGACCTTCCCGACCTTCTCGTGCGGATCAGGGAAGCACAGGCCGGCATGCCCCCTCGCTGAGATCCACCCCGAACCGCCGTCCCCGTGCCGTCTTTCGATTTCTCCCTGCTGCTGTCCGGCCAGTACCACGATGCGCTGGTGGCCGGCTTCGTGCTGTCGCTGCAGCTGACGGCCGTCACGCTGGTGCTGGCGGTGCCGCTGGCCACCACGGTCGCGATGCTGCGGCTGTCGCCGTCGCGGCTGCTGCGCGCGATCGGCGTCTCGTACGTCGAGGCGATCCGCAACGTGCCGCTGCTCGCGCACATGCTGTTTTGGTACTTCGGCGCGCCCGAGATGCTGCCCGAGGCGCTGAAGCAGCGGCTGTACGCCACCAACATCGAGGCGATCAGCGCGGTGGCGGCGCTCACGCTCTACACCGCCGCCTACATGGCCGAGGACATCCGCAGCGGCATCCGCGCGGTGCCGCCGGGGCAGATGGAGGCGAGCCGCGCGCTCGGGCTCGGTTTTCTGCAGTCGATGCAGCTGGTGATCCTGCCGCAGGCGGTGCGCATCACGGTGCCGCCGCTGATCTCGCAGACGCTGAACCTGTGGAAGAACACCAGCATCGCCACCGTGATCGGCGTGGCCGAGATGATGTACCGCGCGGCCCAGGTCGAATCGGCCACCTTCCGCAGCGTCGAGGCTTTCGCGTTCGCGACCGCGGCCTACCTGACGATCTCGCTCACCATCACCGGCCTCGCGAGCTGGTACCAGCACCGCTACCCGGTGCGTTCGCGGTGATGCCGAGGATGAGGCCGCGATGATCGAGCTGATCCAGACCTACTGGCTCTACTTCCTGATCGGCCAGTACCCGAACGGGCCGCTGGGCGGGCTCGCGCTGACGGTGCTGCTGGCCGCGCTCGGGCTGGTGCTGGCGTTCCCGCTCGGGCTGCTGCTGGGGCTCGCCCGCATCAGCGAGCACCGCGCGCTGCGCTGGCCGGTCACCGCGCTGGTGTTCGTGGTGCGCGGCATCCCGCTGCTGATGGTGGTGTTTTGGGCCTACTTCTTCCTGCCCAGCGTCACCGGCCACAAGACCGACCAGTTCACGACGATGCTGATCGCGCTGGTGGTGTTCGACGGCGTCTACATCGCCGAGATCGTGCGCGCCGGCGTGCGCGGCATCCCGAACGGCCAGATGGATGCGGCGCGCTCGCTCGGCTTCAACCGCTTCGGCGCGCTGCGCTACGTGATCCTGCCGCAGGCGCTGCGCCACATGCTGCCGTCGCTGGTGAACCAGTTCGTCTCGACGATCAAGGAGACCTCGCTCGGCTACATCATCGGGCTGACCGAAGTGGCCTTCATCACGACGCAGATCAACACGCAGGTGTTCACGAAGCCGGTGCAGGTGTATGCGACGCTGGCCCTCACCTACTTCGTGCTGTGCTTCGGGCTGTCGCGCGTGGCGTATGCGATGGAGAGACGGCTGGCCCAGGGCAATCCCGGGCCGCGACACCAACCGGGCTGATCAGGCGACCTTCACGCCACCTTCAGCACGATCTTGCCCAGCGTGTTGCCCTGCGCGACCAGCTCGTGCGCGCGGGCGGCCTCGCGCAGCGGCAGTTCGTGGCTGACGTGCGGCGTCAGCTGGCCGGCATCCACCCACTCGGCCAGGCGCTGCAGGCCGGCGCCGTCCGGCTCGACCGCGACACCGGCAAAGCGCTTGCCCGCTGCGGCGGCCAGCGCCGGCATGCCAGCCGCCGATCGCAGCACCGCGGTCACCACGATGCCGCCCGGCTTGAGCACCGCGAGCGAGCGCTGCGCGTGGCCGTCGCCCAGCAGGTCGAACACCACGTCGACGTCGCGCACGGCCTGCGTGTAGTCGACCGCCTGGTAGTCGATCAGCTCGTCGGCACCCAGCCCGCGCAGGAAGGCGTGCTTGCCCGCGCTGGCGGTGCCGATGACGTGGGCACCGAGCGCCTTCGCGATCTGCACCGCGACGTGGCCGACGCCCCCGCCGGCCGCATGGATCAGCACGCGCTGGCCCGGCTGCAGCTGCGCGAGGTCGCTCAGCGCCTGCAGCGCCGTCAGCCCGACCAGCGGCAACGCGGCCGCCTGCGCATGGCTCAGCCGCGCCGGCTTGCGCCAGAACTGCCGCGTCGGGCCCGCCACGTACTCGGCGTACGCACCGGCAGCGCGCGGAAACAGCGGCAGGCCGAACACCTCGTCGCCGACCTGGAAGCGGGTCGAGCCGGCCTCGATCTCCTCGACCACGCCGGACACGTCCCAGCCCAGCACGAACGGTGGCGCGCCGAGCAGCGGGAAGTCGCCGCTGCGCACGTAGGTCTCGACCGGGTTGACGCTCGCCGCGTGCACCTTCAGCAGCAGCTCGGTGAGGAACCGCTGCGGGCGCGGCAGCTCGGCGAACTCGAGGACCTCGGGGCCGCCGAAGCGGTGCTGGATCACGCCTTGCATGGATTTCTCCTTCGGTTGGATGGCCCGGAAGCGGGCCCGTGCTGGCATGATTGGCGCCCTGGTTTCTCCCGTAAAGAAGGCACCCGCGGGTGTGATAGGTACCTGATGGATACCACCTCTGTCGATGTCAACTACGACGCGATGTCGCGCGCGAAGCTGCGCAAGCTGCCGGCCGGCGATGCCTTGAGTGCCCGCTGCCCGTCGCGCAGCGTGATCGAGCTGCTGGCCGACAAGTGGACGCTGCTGGTGATCTGGTCGCTCGGGCCGGGGCCGATGCGCTTCGGCGAACTGCGCCGCGAGATCGAAGGCGTGACGCAGAAGATGCTGACGCAGAGCCTGCGCTCGCTCGAGCGCGACGGCCTGGTCACGCGCACCGTCTACGCGACCACGCCGCCCAGCGTCGAGTACGCGCTGACGCCGCTGGGCGACAGCATCACCGCGGTCACCGGCCAGATGTGCCGCTGGGCCGAGGTGCACATGGGTGATGTGATGCTGGCGCGGCGCGACTACGACAAGGCTGCCGACCCCGTGGCCGAGGCCGGCACGACGACGGTGCGCAGCGGCCGCCGGCTGGCGCGCTGATCAGGCGCGCCGGTAGTCCATCGGCGCCACGCCGCACCAGCGCTTGAACTGCCGGCTGAAGTGCGCGCCGCTCGCATAGCCGAGCCGCTCGCCGACCTCGGCGATGCTCAGCTGCGCATCCATCAGCAGCAGCTTCGCGCGGCGCAGCTTCAGCGTCGAGCGGTACTGGCGTGCCGACATGCCGTACACCTGCCGGAAAAGGGCGTTGCCGTGGTCCGGCGTGTAGCCCAGGCGCCGGATCGCGGCCTCGAGCGAGGTCTCGGCGCCGCCGCTCTGCACCTCGCGCTCGATCAGCTCGGCCAGCCGGCCGGCGGTCTGCAGTGCGAGCTGCGGCACCGGCGCACCGGCGATCTCCTCTTCTTCGAGCCCGCGCGTCAGCGCGGCGAACAAGGTCATCAGCGACGCGCCCAGCTCCAGCCGGTGCACCAGCGGCGACAGTGCCGCATGGTCGGCCGCCAGCGCCAGCATGCGCTGCAGCGCCGGCTGCAGCCGCTGCGTCAGCGCGCTGTCGGCCGCGAAGATGCGCGTGCCGGCACGGCACAGCAGGCGGCGCAGCTCCAGGTCGTCGAGGTCGAAGTGCACGCAGTACAGGCGCGCCGCGACCGGCGTGCTCGACGCATGCGCCTCGAACGGCGTGATCAGCAGCAGGTCGCCGGCCTGCTGCGCGAGCGTGCGGCCGGTCAGCCGCACCTGCTGCTGGCCCGCGAGCAGCAGGCACAGCTCGAAGTACGGGTGGTCGTGGCGCGGGTACTGCCAGCGCGGGCCGACGCGGCGCGTGTGCGCATCGGTCATCGTGACGGTGGTGCGCACATCCGGCTGCTTGGCGTAGTCCGGCAGGGTGGTCTCGGGGCGGACGGGGTACATGAAGGGTGAATCGATCGTCGCGGCTCAGGGCAAGCCCGTCCCGCATCGGGACATGGCCCGGCACGGGCGGCGCTCGCAGAATCGCGACCTTACACCGAGGCTGCCGATGAACCGCTTTTTCAACACACAACACGCGCCCGTCGGCGCCCACGCCAGCCTGACGCTCGGTTTCCCCGGTGCCCGCGGCGGCATGGATCTCGAGCTGTGCGGCGCGCCCGGCCAGTCGGTGCTGGTCGCGCTCGAATCGGCGCAGCAGCCCGGCCTGTTCGAGACGCTGCCGTTCTGCGAGCCCCCGGACGATGCGGAGCGCCAGCGCTTCGTCAGCGACCAGGGTGATTCGTTCCTGGGCGCCTCCGGCCTCGGCGCGCGCCTCTTCGGGTTGGACGAGGTGCAGCGCGAGTTCTCGCTCGCCACCGACAGCTGGCAGGCGGGCGACCTGCGCTTCACGCTGTACACGCCGGTGCGTGACCTGCCGGACCCCGATGCCGGCGAGCCGCTGGCCGCGAAGCGCGCCTTCGTGCCCGCGGTGCGCGCCGAGATCGAGGTCGACAACCGGGCCGGCACGCGGGCCCGGCGGGTCGCGGTCGGGCTGTCGGGCATCGACCCACTGCGCGGCATGCGGCACCTGTCGCTGGAGCAGGGTGCCGGCATCGGCGACGGCCTGGAACAAGGCTTCGCGACCGACGCGCCCGGCGCCTGGTCCGGCATCGGCTTCGACCCGCTCGCGGTGCTGGGCGACCGCCACGCGAGCAACCGCGCGACGATGCTCGGCCGCTGGGGGCTGGTCTGCGCCGAGGTGCCGGCCGGCGAGCGGCGCACGCTGCGCTTCGCGTTCTGCTTCCACCGCGCCGGCGTCGTCACCGGCGGCATCGCGACGCGCCAGCTCTACAACCGCTGGTTCGATTCGGTGGAGTCGGTCGCGCGCTTCGCGCTGTCGCCGGCGCAGCGCTTCACGGTCGCGCACGCGACCCGCTCCTACCTCTACTCGACCCAGCTGCTCGAACRCGACGGCCGCGCGCTGTGGGTCGTCAACGAGGGCGAGTACAACATGCTGAACACGCTCGACCTGGTGTCCGACCACTCGCTGTACGAGGGCCTGCACCACCCGTGGACCATCCGCAACGTGCTCGACCAGTACGCCGCCGGCTACGCGTACGAAGACGAGCACGGCGTCAGCTTCACGCACGACATGGGCGTCGACGGCATCTTCGCGCCGCCGGGCCGCTCGGCCTACGAGCGTGCCGGGCTGACCGGCTGCTTCTCGCAGATGACCACCGAAGAGCTGCTGAACTGGACGCTGTGCGCCGGCCTCTACGTGCACCAGGGCCGCGACCCCGCCTGGGCACGGCGCCATGCCGCGTTGCTGGAGCGCTGCCTGCAGAGCCTGGAGCGGCGCGACCACGCCGAACCGGCGCAGCGCAACGGCGTGCCGCGTGCCGACAGCAGCCGCTGCGAAGGCGGGCGCGAGATCACCACCTACGACTGCCTCGACCCGTCGCTCGGCCAGGCGGCCGGCAACACCTACATCGCCGGCAAGGCGTGGGCGGCGCACGTCATCCTGCAACAGTTGTTCGTGCAGCTCGACCGGCCGGCGCTGGCCGAGCGGGCCCACCTGCAGGCCCGGCGCGCCGCCGCGACGGTGGTGGCAGCGGCCCGGCCCGACGGCCTGATCCCGGCGCTGCTGGAGGCGCCCGACGACGACGCGGTGATCCTGCCGGTGATCGAGGCGCTGGCCTACCCGTGGTTCGCCGGCTGCCGCGACGCGCTGGCACCGGGCGGCGAGTACGCGCCGTACCTCGCCGCGCTGAAGCGCCATGTCGGCGAGCACGTGCTGCGCGAGGACACCTGCCTGTTCCCCGACGGCGGCTGGCGCATCACCTCGCGCAGCGACAACACCTTCCCGGCCAAGGCCTACGTCTGCCAGTTCGTCGCCCGCGAGATCCTGCAGATGGACCTGGGCGCCGCCGGCGCCCGCGCCGACGAGGCCCACGCCGCCTGGCAGCTGCATCCCGAGCTCAGCGTCCACTGCTGGAGCGAGCAGGTGAAGAACGGGTTGGTGTTCGCCGCCAAGTACTACCCGCGCGGCGTCAGCAGCCAGATCTGGCTGACCGAGGGTTGACCGGGTTCACACCGGTCGCCTTGTTTGAAACCAAACGTAAGCAGTGCGACAGAATAAATACCAAACCAGACCGGTACATAACCAATCTAATACCTGTTGATCGCTTGCATTGGCGTCCGATGACACCGGCTTGGCGGCTGGAGCCAGCACCGTTACGTTTCTGAAAGCGCTCGCATCTTGTTGCAAGACACAAGTCGATGCCGCTGAAGGCGGCTTCGAAAATTCCCTCAGTGCTCCGTTGTCAACAACACTGAAAGGGACAGATCATGAAGAGCGTGGGAATGACCGTGGTGGCCGTGGCCATCGGCGGTCTGTGGTCGCAGGTGCAGGCAGCGAGCCTGCAGCCGGCGACGGCGGCCGTGGCCGCACAGGCGTCGTCGTTCGACGGGATGCTGCTGGCGCAGGCCACGACGGCCCCGGCCTGGAAAGAAGGCGTGACCTACACCGCCGGCACCATCGTCAGCTACAACGGGGTGCTGTACGTCGCCCTCGTGACCCACACCGCGTGGGCCGGCACCAACTGGAACCCGGCCGCAACGCCGACGCTGTGGTCGCCGACCGGCTCGGCCCCTGCACCGGCGCCCGCTCCGGCACCTGCTCCCGCCCCTGCGCCGGCCCCCGCACCGAGCCCGGCGCCCGCACCCGCGCCCGGGACCTGCGCGATGCCGTGGTCGGCCAGCACCGCCTACAACGGCGGCGCGCTCGTCAGCGTCAACGGCGTGAACTACAAGGCCAACTGGTGGACGCAGGGCAACAACCCGTCCACCAACAGCGGCCCGACCGGCAGCGGCCAACCGTGGACGCCGACCGGCAACTGCAGCACCGCCCCGGCGCCGGCACCGGCCCCCGCACCGTCGCCTGCGCCCGCACCTGCCCCCGCGCCTGCCCCGGCACCGGCTCCCGCTCCCGCGGGCGACCTGCCGGCCGG
>NZ_JBFUGN010000012.1:0-22461 GCF_056402895.1 Rhizobacter sp. P3_B12
CGCACCGGCACGCCGGCCTCGTTGCGCAGCACCACGTTGCGGATGTCGTCCATCGAGCCCAGCTGGCCGGGTGCGCGGATCAGGTACTGCTCGCCGCGCCGCTCGATGTAGCCGGCGCCGACGTTGGCGTTGTTGCGCTCCAGCGCGCCGACCACGTCGGCCAGCGTCAGCCCGTGGGCCAGCAGCTGGCTCGGGTCCGGTGCGACCTGGTACGCCTTCGCGAACCCGCCGATCGAGTTGATCTCGGTCACGCCCGGCACGGTGCGCAGCTGCGGCTTGATGATCCAGTCCTGGATCTCGCGCAGGTCGGTCGGCGTGTACGGCTCGCCGTCCGGCTTGCGCGTGCCGTCCTGCGCCTCGACCGTCCACTGGTAGATCTCGCCGAGGCCGGTGGAGATCGGACCGATCGCCGGTGCCACCCCGGCGGGCAGCTGGTCGCGCGCGGCCTGGATCCGCTCGTTGACGAGTTGCCGCGCAAAGTAGAGGTCGGTGCCGTCCTGGAAGATCACGGTCACCTGCGACAGGCCGTAGCGCGACAGCGAGCGCGTCTGCTGCAGGCCGGGCAGGCCGGCCATCGCCGTCTCGATCGGGAAGGTGACGCGCTGCTCGGCTTCGAGCGGCGAGTAGCCGGGCGCGCCGGTGTTGATCTGCACCTGCACGTTGGTGATGTCGGGCACGGCGTCGATGGGCAGCTT
Organism: Rhizobacter sp. P3_B12; assembly: GCF_056402895.1. NCBI lineage: Bacteria > Pseudomonadati > Pseudomonadota > Betaproteobacteria > Burkholderiales > Sphaerotilaceae > Rhizobacter > Rhizobacter sp. P3_B12. The sequence goes on from NZ_JBFUGN010000012.1 coordinate 696, forward strand.
CTGGTAGCTGAAGACGCCCAGCGCCGCCATGCCGAAGACGGCCAGCAGCACCAGCCATCGGTGCTCGATGGCGAAGCGGATGATGCGTTCGAACATGGATCGGCCTCTCAGTGTGCGTGGGTGGCCGATGCCTTGCCGGCCTCGGACTTGAGGACGAAGCTGCCGGTGGCGGCATGGCGCGCACCCGGCTGCAGTCCCTTCGTGATCTCGACGCGCTGGCCGTCGCTGCGGCCGGTCTGCACCGGTTGCGCGACGAAGCCCGCGGCGGTCTGCACGAACACCACGGACTCCGTCGCCGCCCCCTTGCCCAGCGTCTGGACCGCGTCCACCGACACGGTGACGGGCAGCGTCGCCTCGCTCGCCGTCATCTCGACGTTCACGAACAGCCCGGGCCGCCACAGCGAGCCCGGGTTGTCCATCACCACGCGCGCTTGTGCTGTGCGGGTCTGTTCACCGAGCAGCGGGCCGACCCACGCGATGCTGCCGTTCGCGACCTGGTCGAACGCGGACGCGCGGACCGCGACCTGGCTGCCCACGCGCAGCTGGGGGAGCGCGTTGGCCGGCACGTCGACCCGGGCCCAGACCGTGCGCAGGTCGGAGAGGGTGAAGACCTGGGCGTCTTCTTTCACCTGCTCGCCGAGTGCGATGTGCTTCTCGACGACCGTGCCGTCGAACGGGGCGCGCAGCTCGAAGCGGTTCAGGTTGCCCGTGCCATGGCCGGTGCCCCCGGCACCGACGGCCTGCAGTTTCTGGCGGGCGTTGTCGACGGCGATCTCGGCCTCGCGCAGTGCGTTCCCGGCCTGCAGCACATCCTGCTGCGGCGAGATCTTCTCTTCCCACAGCGTCTTCTCGCGCTCGTAGGTCGAGCGGGCGAGCTGGTGGCGGGCCTGTGCAGCCTGCAGCGCGGCGCGTTGCTCGGACACCGTCGGGCTGCTGATCACGGCCAGCACCTGGCCACGGCGCACCTGCTGGCCGAGGGCCACCGGCACCGCCTCGACGACGCCGGCGACCCGCGGGACGACGTGGGCCGTGCGGTCTTCGTTGAAGCGGATCTCGCCCGGCAGCTGCAGCACGCTGCGGATGAGGCCCGGACCGGCGGTGTCCACGCGGATGCCTGCGGCCTTCAGCTGTTCGGGCGACAGCGCGATCGCGCCCGCGCCGGCTTCTTCGCGGTGCTTGTCTCCGGCGTGTTCCCCGGCTTCTTCGTGCCCATGCTCATGGTCGTGGTCCTCCTCGGAGGCCGGCTTCGCGCGCTGCGTGCCCAGGATGGCGACCGCCCCCACGCTGCCGAGCACGAGCACCGCGGCGATGGCCGCCAGTTGCTTGCGGCCCACGCTGGCGCGCAGGCGCTCGACCCAGTTCGTCTTGCTGTTCATGTTCGATCTCACGGTTGGTGGCCCGCGGGCGGGCGATCGTTCGGGGTGCCGAGGCGGCGCTCGAGTTCGGCGGCGGCGCGGTGAACCTGGGCCAGCGCGCTGAAGTACTGGGTCCGCGCCTGCAGCAAGGTGCGCTGGGCGTCCAGCACGTCGAGGAAGCTGAACTTGCCGAGTTCGAAGCCGCGGCGGGTCGCGTCGTGGACGCCTTGCGCGGCGGGCAGCACCTCCTGCTTCAAGGCTTGCGCCTCGCTGGCGCGGGCCTGCAGCTGGTCGAGGGTCTGCAGCACCTCGGCGCGCAGCCGCTGCGCCTCGGCCTCGGCGAGTGCCTGGGCGGCATCGCGGCGGCGCAGCGCCTCGAGCTGCGCGCCGGTGTTGGAAYCGAACAGCGGCAGCGGGATCGACAGACCGATCATCGGTTGATTCCGGCCGGTCTCCGCCGCGCGCTTGGTCCCCAGGCTCACGGTCAGGTCGGGAATGCGGCGTGCGCGCTCCAGCTCGTAGGCGGCCTGGGCGTGCTGCACTTCACCCTGTGCACGGCGCAGCGCCGGGGACTGCGCGACACGCTCTGCGAGGGCTTGCGCATCGGGCGGCTGCGGCAGGGATTCCGGCTGGCCATCGAGTGGCGACGACGTGCCGTCGGCCGCACCCATCGCGAGGCCCAGCGCGCGTTGCGCGGCTTGCCGGTCGGCTTGCGCCTGGCGCAGTTCGATCCGCGCATTGGCCTCGGCGACGCGCGCGCGCGTTTCCTCGGTCGGCGAGACCTTGCCCGCCGTCACGCGGCGCGCCGCCGCGGCGGTGCCGCTGGCGGCGATCTCCGCGGATTGCTCCGCGACCTTCACGCGCTCCTGGGCGATCAGGGCCTCGAAGAACGCCTGGATGGTGCCGGCCCGCACGTCGGCCTGGCGCGACGCGAGGTCTGCCAGCGCCAGCTCGCGTGCGCTGCGGGCCAGCGCGATGCGGGCCGACCGCTTGCCGCCGAGCTCCAGCGCCTGGCTCAGCAGCACCGTCGTCGTGCGGGTGTCGCGGCGCGTGTCTTCCTGGTCGATGCCGAGGGTCGGGTTGGGCCGCGCGCCGGCCTGGTCGAGCGCGCCACGGCTGGCGTCGACCTCCGCCTCGGCGGCGCGAAGCACAGGGTTGTGGCGCAACGCGGTCTGCAGCGCGGCTTCCAGGGTCAGGGCAGGTGGGAGGGCAGGGGGAAGGGCCGGCGGCGAGGCCTGGCCGAATGCCAAGGGGGTGATCAGTGCCGCGCACAGCAGCGGCACGCAAGTTCTGCGCATCGAATACTCCGAGGGTTGCGAAAGGGCAGCCGGAAGGATTCGACGAGGGCAGCAGCGATCAGGTCAGGGAGAAGGTCGTGCCTGGAAAGGGGTGCGCTCGCCGAATCAGGCGAGGCACCAGTTGGGCCGTTCACGGCGGTCGGGGTCGCGCGTCTGCAGCGGTGGCACGCTGGCGTCCAGCGTCGGCGGGCCGGCCAGGGGCGCGATCGCGAACCCTTGCACCTGCAGCGGCTTGGCGGCGCTCAGCTGGCAGTAGCCGTAGTCGGCGTCGCCGAAGACCTTGGCGGCCTTCGTCGCGTCGGGGTCGGCTGCTTTCCGGGCCTGCTGGTGCTCGTCCTGGGCGCCCGGGTGCTCGTGTTCATGGTGGCCCATGTGGCGAGCGCTGGGGGCCTGTTCGTGCTGGCAATACGCCGCGGCCGCCGCCCAGGTGAACTGGAGCGGCAGCGTGACGAGCAGCAGAAGGGTCAGCCAGCGGCGCATGGCGGCGGAGTATAGGGGTGGCAAAACAAGGCGTGGGGAAACAGGACTAGGGCGCAGTGCCTCGGCTCAGGGTGACGGCGAGGGCGTCCACAGACGAACGATCGCCGAACAGCTTCTTGCGCTCGTTCAGCAGGGTGTCGCGCACAGCCTTCCTCCGCGGCGCTTCCTTGCACAGGCGCTCGACGCAGTCCACGTAGCGATCGGCCGACGAGGCAACCCACTCGTCCAGGCCGATCTGCCGCAGGATGGCGCTGGCGAATCGTCCGCGCAGGTGATCGCCTTCCCAGGCCACGATCGGCGTGCCCCGCTCGACCGCCTGCATCGCGGTGTTGAAGCCGGAAAAGCCGACGCTGTCGAGGAACACGTCGGCCCGGTCCAGCCAGCCGAAGAAGGCGGCCTGGCTCTGCCACGGCACGAATCGCACGCACGCGTCGAAATCCACCTGTGCGGCTTCGAATGCCGCGCGAAGACGCTGTTCGAACAAGCGGGCCAACGGCGCATTGGCCACGCTGAAGAAGACGAGCTTGCAGGGCCGGCATTGCTGCGCGATCCGCACCCACAGCGGGTCGTCATGGGGCGCGTACTTGAAGGGCGTGCCCGCGCACAACAGCAGCTTGTCCTGCGGCGAGATGTTCCATGCCGAGAGATCCACGGCGACGGGCGCGGTGCCGAACGGCTCGTAGCAGCAGCCGAGGCCCGGCAGGCGGATCAAGGTCTCGGTGTAGTGGGCGTCGGCAGTGTCCGGCTCGAACGCCTGCGCACTGAGGTAGCCGTCGATGGTCGGCAGGCCCGTCGTCAGCGGGTGCCCCCAGCTGGCCAGCTGCTGCGGCGCCAGGCGCAGGGCCGCCAGGCGCAAGGTGACCGAGTCCATGCTGATCTCGGGATAGAGCAGCGTGTCGAGCTGGCTGTCGGAGATCGCCTTCGCCCAGTTCGTCCACGCGCCCAGGCCGTGGTGGAACCTGGCCACCCGGCGCGCGGCCCATTCGGTCTCGGTGTCGCGCACGCTTCCGGTGTGAAAGACGTGCAGTTCGAACTGCGCGGGGTCCAGGTGGGCGATCCATCCGCGCACGATGGCGCGCCACACCGAATGGCTGTGCACGTGGGCCGAGACGATGCCGATGCGGCGTTTCGATGCGGGCCGCGCTGCCACGGCAGGCACGCCCACCTTGCGGGCCCAACCGGCCATCAGCGTGGTGCACAGCTTGCCGTAGTCGGCCAGCCGCTCGCGGTGGTCGCCGGGAACATAGGCGAGGTAGAACGGCTGCTGCGCGCCGACCGCCAGGTGGCCTTCGGCCTGGGGGCGGGCGCGGAACCAGCTCTTCAGCTTGCCGAGTTCGTGGCCGAAGTTCTCTGCGCCGGCCCGTTGTTCCTCGTCGGTCTGGGGCACGGCCGGCAACTGGGCCATCGCAAAGCCCCAGCGCGCGCGCACATGGTTCGTGTCCTGGCGGAAGGCGGCCTGGTAGGCCTTGCGCGCCTCTGGCGCATTGCCCGTGCCCATCAACGCATTGCCCAGCCAGTAGTGCGCCTCCGCCTGGGAGGGCGCCGCCGCCAACGAGCGCTGCAACGCATCGGCCGCTTCCGACCACCGGCCCTGGTCGATCCGCAGCAGGCCCAGGTTGAACGAGGCCTGTGCCAGTGCGGGGTCGAGGCGCACGGCACGCTCGAGGAAGGTGGCGGCTTCGTCGGCTTTTCCCTGGTCCTTCAGCAGCGCACCCAGGTTGCACAGCGCCCCGGCGTGCTCGGGCTGGAGGGCGAGTGCGCGGCGATAGTGGCGCTCGACCTCCTGCTGCTTGTCGCGCTCGCCCAGCAGGAGGGTGCCGAGCTGGAAATGGGCTTGCGCATCGGCGGGCTCGGCCGCTGCCGCCGCGGTGAAATGAAGCAGGGCTTCCTTCGGCTTGCGGTTCGCCAGGGCCATCAGGCCGAGCTGCACCCAGGGAGCGCTCCAGCCCGGGCGCAGTTCAGCGGCGCGTTGAAACGCCGGGCCGGCCTGGGCGGGGCGCTTGCAGGCCAGGCAGGCGAGTCCCGCGGCATGCTGCAGCGCGGCGTCGGCAGGCGCCTGCGCTGTCGCCTGTTGCAGCAGCCGGTGGGCTTCCTGCGGATGCCCTTCCTTGAGCGCGATCAGGCCCAGCGCATGCAGCGCGGTGGTGTTGCCGGCGTCCAGCGCCAGCGCAGCCTGGGCGGACTGCCGGGCTTCCGCCAGGTATCCGGCCTCGTACAGCGCCAGCGGGCCCTCGAGGAGGGACGGCGGGGGCGGTGGTGGCGGAGGAGGTGCCGCGAGCCCCGTCGACGTGCCGGCGTGGGCGGGGGCGGGGGCGTGAGTGGAGGCGTGAGTGGAGGCGTCAGCGGGCTCCGGTGCGGCGGCGTCGGACAGGGTCTTGAGTCTGGAGCGCAGCCAGCGAAGCATGGCTTACAGCGAACTCGACGACCGCAGCGCCATCAGCTTGACCACGTCGCGCGCCAGCGAGGCGCTGAAATCCTCGGGGTAGCCCATGCCTTCGAGCACCGCTTGCAGCTTCGTGCCCAGCTTGGCTTTCTGGTAGATGTTCAGCGGCGTCGAACGGGCCAGGTTCTGCACGGCGAGGCGGATGCGCTGGTCGAGTTGCTCGCGTCGCTTTTCGGCCTGCTTCGAACTGTCGTTGACCTTCTCCGGCGGGAAAGACTTCCGGAGTTCCGCGGCCACCTTGGCTGCGAAGGCGTCCACCGCAGTGGTGTCGAAGAATTTTGCGAACATGGGGCCAGTCGGGCGGCGCGTGATGATCCGCTGGAGTGTGCCATTGAACGCGCCCGGCATCTCCAGCGCGCGGTCGCGTCGACAGGCCTCGTGATCACCGGGCCAGCAGCGCCTGCACCTCTTCGTCAGTGATCTGCGGGAACGCCTCGTACCAGCACCCCACGGCGTGGAACGGCTCGGGCCGGGTGGCGCAGGCGATGTCGTCCGCTTCGCCGCGCAAGGCCTCGCAGCTGTCGTGCGCGCCGGTGGGCACGGCGATCACCAGCCGCGCCGGCGCCCTCATGCGCAGCGCCCGCGCCGCGGCCCGCATCGTTGCGCCGGTGGCCAGGCCGTCGTCGACCAGCAGCACGGTGCGCCGGGCCACCTCCAGCGGCGGCCGGCCGTTGCGGTAGAGCCGTTCGCGCCGCGCCAGCTCCTGCGTTTCGGCTTGCGTCACCGCGTCGATCTGCGCGGCCGTGAGCGACAGCATGCGCAGCAGACTGTCGTTCATCACGCGCACGCCGCCGCTCGCGATCGCGCCCATCGCCAGTTCTTCATGCCCGGGCACGCCGAGCTTTCGCACGACGAACACATCGAGCGGCAGCCCGAGCGCCCGCGCGACCGCATGCCCCACCGGCACGCCGCCGCGCGGCAGCGCGAGCACCAGCGCGTCGGGGCGGCCGCGGTAGGCCGACAGGCGCCTCGCGAGCACCTGCCCCGCATCGCGGCGGTCGTGGAACAACGGCTCCTGCATCGACGACTCCTTCGTCAGCAGGGACTGTGCCGCTGCTTCACTTCTTCTGCCAGACCTTCACGTAGTCGACCTCCATGCTGACCGGGAAGATCGTGTCGTCGACCGCGCCGCCCATGTCGCCGCCGATCGCCAGGTTCAGCAGCAGGTACTGCGGCTTGTCGAACGGCCAGCTCGCGCTGCCCTGGTGCTTGTTGACGTAGGTGTGGAAGGGCTTGTTGTCGACGCCGATCACCAGGCTCTCGGGCGTCCAGGTCAGCTGGTAGTTGTGGAAGGCGCTGCAGGCGTCGGCGATCTTCGTCTCGCCGCCGTCGCCGAAGGTGCCGGCCGTCGACGTGGTGTGGATCGTGCCCTCGATCGCGGTCGGGTTCTTGCCGACCTGCTCCATGATGTCGATCTCGCCGCCGGCCGGCCAGTCGCCGGTGGTGCCCAGCATCCAGATCGCCGGCCAGGTGCCGCGCCCGCACGGCAGCTTGGCGCGGATCTCGAAGAAGCCGTAGGTCCAGCTCGCCTTGCCGTTGGTGATCAGGCGCGCCGAGCTGTAGTCCTGGCCGCCGTAGTCCTTGGCGGTGGTCAGGCGTTCCTTGCGCGCGGTGATCACCAGCTTGCCGTCGCTGATCTTCGAGTTCTCGGTGCGCGCGACCGCGTAGTACTGCAGCTCGTTGTTGTACCAGCCGGTCGCGTTGGCCTCGGTGTCGTAGACCCACTTGCCGGCATCAGGCAGCGTGCCGGTGTCGAACTCGTCGGACCAGACGAGTGTGTAGCCGGCGGGTGCGTTGCTCGGCGCTGGAGCAGGGGCCGGGGCGGGCGCCGGTGCCGGTGCCGGCGAAGGCGAAGGCGAAGGCGAAGGCGCGGGAGCGGGAGCGGGTGATGGCGACGGTGCAGGTGCCGGTGATGGGGCAGGCGCAGGTGATGGCACCGGCGCAGGCGATGGTGCCCCGCTGACCGGCGTCGGTGCCGCCGCATCGTCGCTGCCGCCGCAGGCGGCCACCACCAGCACGCCGGCGCACAAGGCTGCCAGGCGGGCCATCGAATGGAGTCGTGTGTTGTTCATGGTCAAGGAAATTCCCTCCGGCCCGCAGCATGCCTCGTGCGGCGCCGCCCACCCGCAAGCATGGCGTGACGATCGCTACACGTTGTAGCTGCTCCCGTACCATGTGAGCGCCGAAGCCGCGCTCCATTAGTAAAAATGCCTGCCAAAGCCCCGCCGTCCGCCGAGCCCGCCCGCCGCGTCACGATGACCGATGTCGCGACGCAGGCCGCCGTGTCGCAGTCGACGGTCTCGCTGGTGCTCAACGGCATGACCGGCACCCAGCTGTCCGACGAGACCCGCGCCCGCGTGCTGCGCGTGGCCGCCGAACTCGGCTACCGGCTGCCCGACCGGCGCGGCACCGCGGCCGCTTCGGCGCGCGGCGGCCGAAGGCGCACGGCCACGGCTGYCACGCCGCTGATCCTCTACCTGGTCGACGAGATCTCCACCAGCCCGCACCCGGTGCTGTCGATCGACGGCGCGAAGGACGAGGCCTGGAGCCAGGGTGCACTGGTGGCAGTGTTCGCGACGCGCTCGAATGCCGGCATCGAGGCCGCCGTGCTGTCGACGATGCTGGCCAACCCGGCGCTGGTCGGTGTCGTCTACTCGACGATCTTCACGCGCCAGGTCAGCGTGCCGCCGCAGCTCGGCCGCGTGCCCACGGTGCTGCTGAACTGCAGCGAGGCGGAGCCTGCATCGGGCGGCGAGCCGCGCTTCTCGTCGGTCGAGCCGTCCGAGGTGCTGGGCGGCTTCGCCGCGACCGAGTGCCTGCTCGACGCCGGCCACCGACGCATCGCCTTCATCAACGGCGAACCGTGGATGGACGCCGCGCGCGACCGGCTGAAGGGCTACCGCCGTGCGCTCGCCAGCGCCGACATCGCCTACGACGCCGCGCTGGTGCGCGAGGGCGACTGGCATGTCGCCTCGGGCCATGACCACACGCTGTCGCTGATGAAGCAGCCGAAGGCGCCGACGGCGATCTTCTGTGCCAACGACCTGATGGCCGTCGGCTGCCTCGAGGCGCTGCGCGAGCTCGGCAAGCAGGTGCCGCGCGACGTGGCGGTGATCGGCTACGACGACCAGGAGATCGCGCGCCACACCAGCCCGCCGCTGACCACGCTGGTGCTGCCCAACTACGAGATGGGGCGGCTCGCGGTGGAGACGCTGCTGGCCCAGATCGCCGCGCCGGACGGTCGCCGCCGACGCGTCAAGGTCGATGGCCGGCTGGTCCTGAGGCAGACAGTCACGTGATCCCCGGATGCCAATCCGGGAAGCCCTTCGTCCTCACACGGCCTTACATCTGCGCAGTTGACGCGCGGTGGTCGCCGTGCGCCTAATATTAGTCAATTATTAGTGATGAGCCGTGCCCCTGGCACGAGCCGTCCGTCATCGAGCTGGCGCCGCAAACACCCGTTCCGAGGCAACAGAAGGAGACACGATGAACACCACCTACCGGCGATGGCTGGCGAGCCTGCTCGTCCCGTTGATCACCGCGGGTTGCGGCGGCGGCAGCGAATCCGCAGCCACCGACGTCCCGCAGCAGGCAAGCCCCTCCCACGAATCGGCCCAGGCCGTCAGCGCACGCCTGACGACGCCGTGGACCGCGGCCGCTCAGCAGGCCGCGGTGCCGCTGCCCGAGTACCCGCGCCCGCAGCTGACGCGCAGCGACTGGCTCAACCTCAACGGCACCTGGAGCTACAACGGCGGCAGCGCCGCGCCGAACGCCGACACCCCGCCGGCCACCGCGCCCGCCTTCCCGGCCAACCCGGAGCAGGTCAAGGTGCCGTACCCGGTGGAGTCCTACCTCTCCGGCATCCAGCGCATGAACGACCGCAACCTCTGGTACAAGCGCACGTTCACCGTGCCGGCCGGCTGGAGCGGCAAGCGCGTGAAGCTGAACTTCGGGGCGGTCGACCGCAAGGCCACCGTMTACGTCAACGGCCAGCAGGTCGGCCAGCACAGCGGCGGCTACGACGCGTTCAGCTTCGACATCACGCCCTGGCTGCGCAGCGGCAGCAACGACCTGGTCGTCGGCGCGTTCGATCCGACCACCGGCGACGACATGCTGGGCAAGCAGACGCTGAACCCCGGCGGCATCTTCTACACGCCGAGCTCCGGCATCTGGCAGACGGTGTGGCTGGAGCCGGTCGCGGCGCCGCACATCACGCGGCTCGACATGACGCCGGACGTGGCGAACAACCGGCTGCGCATGATCGTGCGCGGCAGCAACCTGGGTGGCACCTCGATCGAGGCCGTGGCCTCGACCGGTGGGGCCCAGGTGGGCACGGCCACCGGCCGCGGCGATGTCGAGTTCAGCGTGCCGGTGCCGAATGCGCACCTGTGGTCGCCCACCGATCCCTTCCTGTACGACCTGAAGGTCCGCGTGCGCAGCGGTGGCCACGTGGTCGACGAGGTCGGCAGCTACTTCGGCATGCGCTCGATCGCGATCGGCACTGTCAGCGGCGTGCCGCGTCCGCTGCTCAACGGCAAGTTCGTGTTCCAGTACGGCCCGCTCGACCAGGGCTTCTGGCCCGACGGCCTGTACACCGCGCCGACCGACGAGGCGCTGAAGTCCGACCTGGTGGCCATCAAGGACCTGGGCTTCAACATGGTCCGCAAGCACATCAAGGTCGAGCCGCAACGCTGGTTCTACTGGGCCGACAAGCTGGGCATCCTGGTCTGGCAGGACATGCCGCATGCCTGGGACGCCGAGAGCAGCGCCGCGGTGCGCGCCAAGGTGGAGGCCGAAGACCGCGAGATCGTCGACGAGCACCGTTCGTCGCCGTCGGTCGTCACCTGGGTCATCTTCAACGAGAGCTGGGGCGACTTCGACATGGTCCGCATGGCCGGCGTCTTCAAGGGCTGGGACCCGAGCCGCCTGATCGACACCCACTCGGGCATCAACTTCGCCCCAGGCGACCAGGGGGCTGGCGACCTGATCGACAACCACGACTACCCCGGCCCGAGTGCGCCGGCCTGGCAGCCGAACCGGCTGTCGGTGCTGGGCGAGTTCGGCGGCAACGGGCTGCGCGTGGACGGCCACATGTGGAACCCGGCCTCGACCTGCTGCTACACCCTCTACCCCGACTCGACGACGCTGACCAACGTCTACCTGCAACAGGTGGAAGGACTGCGCGAGCTGGTGTCTTCGCGCGGCCTGAGCGCGGCGGTGTACACCGAGATCTCGGACGTCGAGGACGAGTTGAACGGGTTCCTGACCTACGACCGCCAGGTCAGGAAGATGGACTTCGCGCAGGTCCGGGCGGCGCACCAGGCGCTGATCGACGGCGTGYCCTTCCTGCGGCGCGGCACCTCGTACTCGTTCCGTACCGTGACGCCGGGCGTGACCAACCGCTTCATCCGCCATGTCAACAGCCTCGGCGTGACCGAGGTGGTCGAGGCCGCCAGCAGCGAGCTGCTGAAGAAGGACACGTCGTGGAAGGTGGTCAACGGGCTGGGCGATGCGAGCTGCCTGTCCTTCGAGTCGGTCAACCAGCCGGGGCAGTTCCTGCGCCACCAGGCCTTGCGCCTGCGCATCGACCCGAACGACAACAGCGCGCTGTTCAAGGCCGACGCCACGTTCTGCGCCCGCAAGGCGCTGGACGGCAACGGTGGCGTCTCGCTGGAGTCGAAGAACAACCCGGGGTACTACATCCGGCATGCCAACGCGGAGGTCTGGCTGAACCCGTTCCAGGACACCGGCCTGTTCCGCGCCGATGCGTCGTGGTCGCCGCAGACCGGCTGGTGGCGCAGCAGCGTGGTGGTGGCGCCGAATACCGTGCATTCGCTGCGCGTGCTGACGCCGGGCTACGACAACCGCTACCTGCGTCACCAGGATGCGCTGGCCTTCACCGAGGTGGTGACGGCCGCGAGCGACAGCACGCTGAAGCTGGACGCGAGCTGGCGCCTGGTGCCGGGGCTGGCCGACGGCAGCTGCTACTCGTTCGAGTCGCGCAACTTCCCGGGCGAGTACCTGCGCCACAGCAACTCGCGGGTGCGGCGCGACGCGCTGCAGGCCGGCGACCTGTACCGTGCCGATGCCACCTTCTGCGCGCAGGGGGCGGCCGATGGCAGCGCGGGAACCCGCTTTGCGTCCTACAACTACCCGGGGCGCTACCTGCGCCATTACGCGGCCGAGGTGTGGATCGCCGACGGCATCGGCGGCTCGGCGTGGAACACGTCGGGCAGCTTCGATGCCGACACGCGGTGGGCGGTGGAGGCCCCGTGGGCGCCGTGACCTGACGGCACTGTCAGTTGACTGAAGCCGGGCCCGCTCTTGCAGCGGGCTCTTTTGCTTCATCTACACTGCCGACCCACCTTGAGAAGGAGCGGAACCCRCATGAAGCCGAAGCCGTTTTCGATGATCCGCGAGTTCCACCTGGCCGACTGGTTCACGCTCGGCAATGCCGTGTCCGGCACCGGCGCGCTGTTCTCGATGATGTCCTACCTCGCGACCGCGAACGTCGTGCACATCCACTTCGCCTGCGGGCTGGTGATCGCCGCGCTGGTGTTCGACATCCTCGACGGCCGCGTCGCGCGCTGGCGCCAGAAGGCGTCGGCGCTGGGCCGCGAGCTCGATTCGCTGGCCGACGTGATCTCGTTCGGCGTCGCGCCGGCGATCGTCGCCTACGGCTGCGGCATGCGCGGCCTGTACGACCGCATCGTGCTGGCGTACTTCGTCGCCTGCGGCGTGTCGCGACTCGCGCGCTACAACGTCACCGCCGAGGCGCTGTCGGACGACAGCGGCAAGGTCACGCACTTCGAGGGCACGCCGATCCCGACCTCGATCGTGCTGGTGCTGATGCTCGCGGCGGCCGCCTCGGCCGGCGCGCTCGGCCCGAACCTGTGGTTCGGCGAGGTGATGATCGGCGAACACTACTTCCACCCGCTGGTGCTGCTGTTCGGGCTCTCCGGCTCGCTGATGATCAGCCGGATCCGGATTCCGAAGCCCTGAAAGACCGGTTCAAGTGAGAACCTGGAGGCCGTGTTTGCGCACGATCGACAGCAGCTTGAGCGCCATGCCGCTGGGGCGTTTGGTGCCGGCCTCCCATTTCTGCACTGTCGATTCACTGGTGTTCAGGTAGAGCGCGAACACCGGTTGGCTGACATGGGCGCTTTCGCGGATCCGCTTGATCTGGATCGGGCTGATCGCTGACGGCGCCGACACGCAGGTTTCGTCGAACTGACGCATCGTCGCCTTGTCGATGGCTCCAATCTGTCTGAGCGCGGTCGCGGATTGATGGATGGCCTCGAAGGCATCGCTTTTGAACTTACGCTTTGTCGGCATTGCAAATCGGCGATGGGCGGCGTTGCAAGCTATCAAACCGCACGCGTTGTCGTGTCCTCATTTCCTTCACTTTCCTTGCCCTCGCTTCGCTTTTCTGCGCCGATTCATACCACTCAGCTCATGCGGCTCCAGGAAGAACGCCGCATTGCCCGCCACCCGCTCCACCACCAGGTCGATGAAGGCCCGCACTCGGGCCGGTTGCGCGATGCGGCTGCCGTAGTACAGGTACAGGCTCAGGTGCTCGGCCACATGCTCGGTCAGCACCGGCACCAGCTGGCCGCTGCGCACCAGTGGCGCGGCGGTCACGCCCACCAGCTGGCCGATCGCATGGCCTGACAGCACCGCGTTCGCCTCCAGCTCGACATCGTTGGTGCACAGCACCGGCGCGAAGTCGCGCGCGACGATCTCGGCACCGACCTTGAACTCCCACGGCATCACCTTGTTGTTCGACGGATGCCGGAAGCCGCTGCAGCGGTGGTGCGCCAGATCGTCGATGTGCCGCGGCGTGCCGTGCTTCGCCAGGTAGCCCGGCGTCGCGCACACCACCAGCTGCAGCGGAAACAGCCGGCGCGAGATCAAGCCGTCGGCCGGCGGCGTGCCGGCGCGGAAGCCGACGTCGACCCGGTCCTCGACCCAGTTGCCCAGGCGATCGTCCAGTTGCACGTCCGGCTCGATCTCGGGATGCCGCTCGCAGAACTCCGCCAGCACCGGCCACAGCACCGGCAGCATCAGCGAGCGCGTCGCGACGATGCGCAGCGGCCCGGCGATCTCGTCGCGCCCGCGCCGCGCACCGTGCAGCGCCCGCTGCAGCGTCGCCAGCCCCGGCTGCGCGGCATCGAGGAACTGCTGCCCTTCCTCGGTCAGGCTGAGCCGCCGTGTCGTGCGGTGGATCAGCCGCACCCCCAGGTGCGCCTCCAGCTGCGCCAGCGCCTGGCTGGCCGCCTGCGGCGTGATCGCCTGCGCCGTCGCGGCCTGGCGCAGGCTGCCCAGCTCGACCGCCTTGACGAAGGTGGCGATGGCGCGGAGTTCGTTGAAGGCCATGGTCGATTCTCACGATCTGCTTGCGGATCAATTCATCGATTGTGGGCTAGTTGAGTGGCAATCGCCTGCCTAAAGTTCGCTCACTCCATCACCTCCGCAAGGACATCGCCATGAGCTCCACTTCCTCCGATTTCAAGCGCGTCTGGTTCATCACCGGCGCGGCCCGCGGCATCGGCGCACGCATCGTCGAAGCGGCCCTCGCGCAGGGCGACGCCGTCGTCGCGACCTCGCGCGACGCCACGTCGCTGCAGCAGCGCTTCGGCGCGCAGCCCGGCCTGCTGGCGCTCGCGCTCGATGTCACGTCCGAGGCGCAGGCCGCGGCCGCTGCCGAGGCGGCGCTGGCCCGCTTCGGCCGCATCGACGTGCTGGTCAACAACGCCGGCTACGGCCTGCTCGGCGCGGTCGAGGAGGCCAGCGCCGACGAAGTGCGCCGCCTCTACGACACCAACGTGTTCGGGCTGCTGAACGTCACGCGTGCCGTGCTGCCGTCGATGYGCACGCGCCGCCGCGGCCACGTGATCAACATCTCGTCGCTCGGCGGCTACCGCTCGGGCGCCGGCTTCGGCGTCTACTGCTCGACCAAGTTCGCCGTCGAAGGGCTGACCGAGGCCCTGCATGCCGAGCTGCAACCGCTGGGCATCCATGCCACCGTGGTCGAGCCCGGCTACTTCCGCACCGAATTCCTCGAAGGCTCGTCGCTGGCGGTCTCGCCGCGCGTCCTCGACGACTACGCGCCGAGCTCGGGCCAGGTGCGCGAGGCCGCGAAGCGCATCAGCCTGAACCAGCCGGGCGACCCGCTGCGCCTGGCGCAGGCGATGCTCGCGCTGGTGGAGTCGGCGACGCCGCCGCTGCGGCTGCCGCTGGGCACCGACACGCTGCAGACGATCCGCGACAAGCACGCCTTCGTCGAGCGCGAGACGGCGGCGTGGGAGCGGCTGTCGGCGTCGACCGACTTCCCGAAAGGCACCTGAGCGGCAGCCAGGCGGCACTTGTCGGACACTGCGGCCTTCGCCACCCCGAAGGCCGCCATGGACCGCTCGCCCGCCACCCCCTGGACCATCGCCGTGATGGGCGCCGGCGCCGTCGGCTGCTACTTCGGCGGCATGCTGGCGCGCGCCGGCCACCGCGTGACGCTGATCGCGCGGCCGCAGCATGTGGAGGCCATCGCGCGCGACGGCCTGCGCATGCAGACGCGCAGCTTCGACGAGCACGTCCGCCTGCAGGCGAGCACCGATGTCGCGGCCGTGCAGGGCGCGCAGCTGGTGCTGTTCTGCGTGAAATCCACCGACACCGAATCGGCCGCCGAGGCGATGCGCCCGCACCTGTCGCCCGGGGCACTGGTGCTGACGCTGCAGAACGGCGTCGACAACGACGAGCGCGTGCGCAGTGTGCTGTCGACCGAGGTGGCCGCCAGCGTGGTCTACGTGGCCACCGAGATGGCCGGCCCGGGGCACCTGCTGCACCACGGCCGCGGCGACCTGGTGATCGCACCGAACAGCGTCGCGGCCGACCTCGTCGAGGTGCTGGCTGCCGCCGGCGTGCCGGCGACGATCTCCGACAACGTGCGTGGCGCGCTGTGGGCCAAGCTGATCCTGAACTGCGCCTACAACGCGATCTCGGCGATCGGGCGCGTGCCGTACGGCCGCTTCGTCGACCACCCCGGCGTGCCGCAGGTGATGCGCGACGTGGTCGCCGAATGCCTGGCGGTGGCGCAGGCCGAAGGCGTGCAGGTGCCGGGCGACGCGTGGGCGATGGTGCGCGGGCTGGCCGCGACGATGCCGGGCCAGTTCTCGTCGACCGCGCAGGACATGATGCGCGGCAAGCCGAGCGAGATCGACCACCTGAACGGGCTGGTCGTGCGGCGCGGCGAACGRCACGGCGTGCCGACGCCGGTCAACCGCGTGCTGCACACGCTGGTCACGCTGATCGAGGCCGAGGCTCGATCAGCGGCGGAACTCAGCTCGCGATCTGCTTGAACTTCGGATTGCGGACCACGTCCTCGATCAGCTTCTGCACGGCCGGGCCGAAGGCCTGGGCCACTTCCTGGCAGGCCTTGTCGGCGATGAAGCTGCCGGAGAACGGGAACTTCGACTGGGTCGAGAAGCTCTCGTTGCGGGCGTTCGAGACGACCAGCGTGAACGTCCAGTTGCCATCGCTGATGCCCGAGCTGAAATCGATCTGCTCCAGCTTGCCCGACAGTTTCAGGCTCGAATTCGGGTCGTACAGGCCGGCCAGCTTCAGCTCATCGATGAAGGCCTTCTCGATGTAGGTCTCGAAGCTCGGCTCGACCTTGACGGAGCCGGCGGCACGGCAGGAGATCGAGGCCTGGCCCGGCTTGGCCGCTTCGAACTTGGCAACCGAAACGGGCTTGATGCCGGTGGCTTTCAGCGCATCCACGTTCTTGACCGAGGCACCGTAGGGCGCAACATTGAAGGCACAACCGGTCATCAGGGCGGCCGCGGCGAGGAAGGGCAACAGGCGAAGGGACATGGCGCATTCCAAGTGGATGAAGCGGCGGATCATACGGAATGGCTGTCGGATAGCGAGACGAAACGCTGTCACGTCCATCACTTTGATGAGACGGAAGTCGCACTCGCTGCCGATGGATCGAAGCCGGTGGCCCGCAGCGAGGCAAGCGGCGCGAACAGCGGCTGCGGCAGCGCCCGCCAGTCGAACCACTGCCAGCCGTCGCACTTGCCCGGCTCCAGCGTCGCCGGTTCGCCGAGCGCGTGGCGCGCCAGCACGAACACCGTCAGGTAGTGCTGCTTGACCTCGTCGAACACATCACTGGTACAGGGGCCGCGTTCGCAGGCGCCGAGCGTGAGCCCGGTCTCTTCGAGCAGCTCGCGGCGCGCGCAGTCCTCGATCGATTCGCCGTACTCCAGCCGGCCGCCGGGAGCCGACCAGGTGCCCGCGCCGTGCGAGCCGCGCCGGCGGCCGAGCAGGACCTGGCCGTCGCGCAGCACGAGGATGCCCACCCCCACGCCGACCTGCGTCATCGCGCAAGCTCCTTCCGCGCGGTCCGGCCGACCAGCACCGGCTGGAACAGCACATCGTCGCGGCGCTGCACGTCGGCGAAGCCGGCTTCGCGCATCAGCGCGGTCAGCCGATCGATGCTCACCGCGTAGTAGCGGCTCGTCGCGACGCTGGTGGTGCAGCTGCCATCCGGCGCCTCGGTCGTCAGGTACAGGCGCAGGTCGTAGTGGTCGCCGTCCCACTCCCAGACCTGGACCGCGATGAACCGGCTGCCGTCGGCGCCCCGGCGCATGCCGTAGGGGTGCACGTCGGGCGTCTTGCGGACGATGGCAGCGTAGTCGCGCACCGAGATCACCAGGCAGCCACCCGGCCGCAGGCAGCGATGCGCCTGGCGAAAGCACGCCAGCAGGTCCTCGTCGTTCAGCAGGTGCGGCACGCTGTTGTCGCAGGCCAGCACGGCGGCCATCGAACCGCTGGCCACGCGGGCCAGCGTGCGCAGGTCGTCGACGCCGGCCTGCGCGACCAGCGAGCGCCGCTGCAGCTCGGCCTGCAAGCGCTCCACCGCGGCGGGCGAGATGTCCGACGCGATCACGCGGTGGCCGTGCGCCAGCAGCCCGAGCGTCTGCGTGCCGATGCCGCAGGCGGCGTCCAGCACCGGCGCACCCGGCTGCACGCCTTGTTCGGCCAGCAGCGCGGCGAGCGCCTGCCCTTGTTGCTGGATCGCGCCCTCCCAATCGCCGTACAGCAGGTGGTAGTGCGGTGCGAGGTGGTCGTAGAAGGAACTCGTCATTTCGGCAAATCATGCACGACATCGCACGCCGTGCCTTCCGGGCCGCGGCCGGCGCGCAGCATGTGAACCACAGGCACACCAGGAAGACCCGCCATGAGCATCACCGTCAGCGCCGCACCCTCTCCGCTTGCTTCGTACCGGTCGATCGGACCGATGCCCTTGCAGCCCGGCTCGTCCGCCTTCCAGGCGGCATCGATCGGTACGCTGCGGCGTCCGTCCGCCGAGCCCGCCATCGAGGCGCCGGGCGCGAAACCCGCCGAGCCGGCCGTCGACCACACGACGCGCAGCCCGGAACTCGTCGAGATGTTCGACTTCATGCTGCAGCAGCACATGCAGCTGCACAGCCAGAAGTCGCCGCTCGACGACGGCAAGTCCGAAGGCATTGCCGTCGAGCTCGCGCAGGACAAGGTCAGCGAGCAGCGCAACTACGCGAGCCACCCGCACCTGATGCTGGCCGTGTGATCAGTCGTTGATCAGCTTGGTGTCGTAGAACGACAGCGTTTCGTTGAAGCGCATGCACGACTTGCCGGTGACCGTCGGCGCCATCTCCTGGTCGTAGCGGTCCTGGAAGCGCGCGAACAGGCCGAGCGCGACGTCCTTGGCCTGCTCGGGCGTCACCTTGCCGGACGCCGAGGCGTGTTGCTCGATGCGCTTCAGCGAGCTCACCAGCAGCGAGGCATGCGATTTCTCCCAGCGCTTCTGCGCCGCCATCGACGGGTAGCCGAGCTTGTCGCACTGCTCCGCGCCCTTCATCGCGAACGCGAAGTGCATCAGGTTGCTCGCGGCATCCTTCTCCGTCATCGCCAGCGTGGCGCCGGCGGCCCCTTGCAGCACCACCGCCACGGCCAGCGTGCGCGCATCGATCAGTTTCACGGGTGGACCTCCCTGTCCGCAACCTTGCGCCGCGATGGTAGCGCTGCCAGGGGGCTGTGCGCCTTCCCCTAGAATGCGAACCATTCTTGTTTGCGCAGCCTGAGATCCCCATGAACCGTTGTACGCCGATCGCCTGCGCCGCCGCGCTGGCCTGCCTGATGCCCGCCGTGCAGGCCCAGACCGCTGCGGCCGCCCCCGCAGCGCCCGAGGCTGCGGCCAGTGCGCCGGTGACGACGCTGCCGACCGTCAACATCAGCGCGAGCGCCGATGCCTCGGCCGCCGGCCTGAGCAAGCCATACGCGGGCGGCCAGGTGGCGCGCGGCGGCCGGGCCGGGATCCTCGGCACGCGCGACAACATGGAGACGCCGGTCAGCATCACCAGCTACACCAACGACCTGATCCAGGACCGCCAGGCGCGCAGCGTCGGCGAGGTGCTGCAGAACGATCCGGGCGTGCGCATGGCGCGCGGCTTCGGCAATTTCCAGGAGGCGTATTTCATCCGCGGCTTCCTGCTGAACTCCGACGATGTGGCCTACAACGGCCTCTACAGCCTGCTGCCGCGCCAGTACATCGCCACCGAGTTGTTCGAGCGCGTGGAGGTCCTGCGCGGTGCCTCCGCCTTCCTGAGCGGAGCGAACCCCAGTGGCACCGGCATCGGCGGCTCGATCAACCTGCTGCCCAAGCGCGCCACCAACGAGCCGCTGACCCGCGTGACGCTCAGTGGCGGCAGTGGCGAACAGGGCAACCTGGCCGCCGACGTGTCGCGCCGCTTCGGCCCCGACAACGCCACCGGCATCCGGGTCAACGCGGCCTGGCGCAACGGCGGCACCGGCATCGACGACGAGAAGGCCAAGACCGGGCTGACCGCCGTCGGGCTCGACTGGCACAGCCGCGATGTGCGCCTCTCCGGCGACATCGGCTACCAGGACAACCAGCTCAAGCGCACCCGCACCAACGTCTCGCTGGCCGCCGATGCCACCGCGATCCCGGATGCGCCGGACTCGACGTCGAATTTCGCCCAGCCGTGGTCGTATTCGAACGAGCGCGACCTGTTCGGCACGCTGCGCGGCGAATGGGACCTGGGTGCCGACGTCACCGCGTGGGCCGCGTACGGCCTGCGCCGCAGCGACGAATCGAACTCGCTGGCCAACCTCAGCGTGACCGATGCGAGCGGCGCGGCCACGACCTCGCGCTTCGACAACACGCGCGAGGACAAGGTCGATACCGGCGAGCTCGGCGTGCGCGGCACGCTGCGCACCGGCCCGGTCGGGCACGAATGGGTGGCCTCGTACACGGCGTTCCGCCTCGTGAAGAAGAACGCCTACGCCTGGGACTTCTTCAACACGCTGGACACCAACCTCTACACGCCGACCGCGTACGCGCAGCCGGAGTTCACGGCCGGGGCCTTCCGCGGCAACGACCTGGCCTCGCCGAACGAGACGGGCCGCTCGAAGCTGAGCAGCTTCGCGATCGGCGACACGCTGTCGATGCTGGACGACACCCTGCTGGTCACGCTCGGCGTGCGCCACCAGAAGCTGGACATCAGCGACTACGGCTACAACACCGACCCGGCCGATGACACGCGGTACGACGAGAGCCGCAACAGCCCGATGCTGGGCGTGGTCTACAAGCTCGGCAAGCAGTTCTCCGTGTATGCGAACCATGTCGAAGGCCTCACGCAGGGCAACACGCTGCCGGGCGTCAACGGCGGCCCGCCGGTGACGCTGGAGCCGTATGTGTCGAAGCAGAACGAGATCGGCCTGAAGTACGACGGTGGCCGCTTCGGCGGCAGCCTGGCGCTCTTCGCGACGAAGAAGCCGCGCCCGGTGGCCACGCAGAACAGCGTGGAGGGCGAAGACCGCCACCAGGGGGTCGAACTGAGCTTCTTCGGTGAAGCGATGCCGGGCCTCAAGCTGCTCGGCGGCCTGACGCTGCTGAACGCGAAGCAGAAGAACACCGGCGATGCCACGACCGAGGGCCGGTACGTGATCGGCGTGCCCAGGAGCCAGGGCACCGTGGGCGCCGAATGGGCGGTGCCGGGCGTCGAAGGCCTGGCGCTGGACAGCCGCATCGTCTACACCGGCAACCGCTTCGCGAACTCCACCAACACGCTGCTGCTGCCGTCCTGGACCCGCGTGGACCTGGGCGCGCGCTGGATGGTCAACGTGCAGGATCGCCTGGTGACGCTGCGCGCGCGCGTCGACAACGTGACCGACAAGTCGTACTGGGCTTCGGCGGGCGGCTACCCCGAGAACGGCTACCTCGTGGTCGGCGCGCCCCGCACCTTCGTGCTCAGCGCCAGCGTCGATTTCTGACCATGCTGAGCGCCAACGCCCTGAAGACCTGGTCGTGGTGGCACAAGTGGAGCAGCCTCGTCTGCACCGCGTTCATGCTGCTGCTGTGCCTGACCGGCCTGCCGTTGATCTTCCACCATGAGATCGACCACCTCACCGGCGGCGAGATCGAGGCGCCGGAGATGCCGGCCGACACGCCGCGCGCCAGCCTCGACACGGTGCTGGCCTCGGCGCGGGCGCTCTACCCGGATCGCATCGTGCAGTTCGCGTCGCAGCCCGAGGACGACGACCGCCTGTGGCACGTCACGCTGACGCCGACGCCCGCGCCGACGCAGGACTTCAAGTCGATCGCGGTCGATGCGCGCACCGGCGCCGTGCTCGGCGAGGTGCCGGTCAACACCGGCTTCATGAGCCTCATGCTGCGGCTGCACGTCGACCTGTTCGCCGGGCTGCCGGGCAAGCTGTTCCTCGGCGCGATGGGCCTGCTGCTGCTGGTGGCGATCGTCTCGGGGCTGGTGCTGTACGCGCCCTTCATGCGCAAGCTGCGCTTCGGCGAGGTGCGCCGTGAGCGCTCGGCGCGCGTCAAGTGGCTGGACCTGCACAACCTGCTGGGCATCGTCACGCTGGTGTGGGCGCTGGTCGTCGGCGCCACCGGCATGATCAACACCTGGGCCGACCTGCTGATCAAGCTGTGGCAGTACGACGCGCTGACCACGCTGCTCGCGCCCTGGCAGGGCCAGCCGCTGGTCGAGGAGGGCGCCCGCGCGCCGACGCAGCGCATGCTGGTCGCCGCGAAGGCGCAGGCGCCGCACATGCGGGTCGGCTTCATCGCGTTCCCGGGCACCGGCTTCTCGAGCCCGCACCACCACACCTTCTTCATG
>NZ_JBFUGN010000013.1:0-21864 GCF_056402895.1 Rhizobacter sp. P3_B12
ACTTGCAATCGTCCCGCTGCAGACCGCCAAAGTCACCCACCCCGGGCTGGACAACGCGCCTGAGCCAAAGTCAGCTTCACGGCGACGCTGGCGGTTGAGTGTGTCGCCGATGGGTCGCCCACCGATGACGAGGCGCGTCAGCCGACCGGCAACAATCGGCCAGAACCGGTCTCTCGTCAGAGGCAGCTTTCGGGCAAGGTGCCGCGGGCTGCTGCACGGAGTTCGCCTCCGGGACCCCAAGTCCGAAGGCTTTCGCGCCCATTGCCCCCTTCACTAGGCGCTCTTGGTACGGTAGACGATGGGTACGACCTCACCGCAGTAGAAGTGTGRGTCTGACCGCTGCGTCACCTTGGCGCTTGCAGGGTAGGTCACCTGCAGGCCGCCCTCGACCAACCATTCCAGGTCGACCTCTTGATAGTCGCACTCCGCGACAAAGACGCTGCCGCCGCCTCGCGAAGAGCCGACGGCTCGCTCCAAATAGACTTGCATGAAATCCGCGCCAGGTAAGCGGAACGCGACAGCCTTGCCGCGCCCGTCCGGGGCGTCAGCTACGTGACTAGGGGGACGCTCGACCTGTTTTAGACGACGCAGGCGCTTGGGCTTGGGCTGCGGTGAGAGCAACTGCACCTTGAGCGCCTCGAGGACGCTTTGGCGTTTGCTCAACGACGAGCCCGACCAGCGCGCCAGTTCGTCGCCATTGGCGATGACCTCGATCGCCTTGCGCTTGACGACCTCGTCCAAGCAACCATATTCCCACTCAGTCGCGGCAAGCGCCAGCCAGAAGATTGGGCCATCGTCGGTATCGGCAATTGCGTTGGCCCAGTCCCTCTTGAGAACTTCGACCGCCCTGTCGGGAGGCACGCCTCGTCGCAAGAGGTCAAGGAAGTCACGTTTGACGTCGCTTGCGACGTCGTCATTGAAGAGCGCGCTCCCTGAAGTTCCCATGACTCTTCTGTTCCTCGCAGTTCGTATGCACAGGATAGCGGTCTCTTGTCGCGGCGACCAAGGCCCGAGGTGCCGCTGGCGGCCCACAGCTGCCTGGTCTGCGACCGCCGCAATCGGCCAGGAGCCGCCAATCATGAATGGCGGCTTTGCGGGCGCCTATGATCAAGCGCATGCCAAGAAAAGTCGAGATCCTCGCCATACTTGCCGCACCGCTCTTGCTGGGGGCCTGTTCGCTGCAGACCGAAGTGGCGCGCGTCCCGGTCTCGAACAGCGCACTCGTGCTCGTTCTGAAAGAAGACGAAAAACGAATGACGCGCTACGTTCTCGAGCTTCGCGGAGATCCTGTCTCGTCTGAAGGATTTCTCGGACCAGGCGGGGGCGTGATCGGTCGAAATCTCAACGTTTCAACCGAAGGGGTCGCGGTTCGGATCGCTTGGGGCGAGCAGGCTGCGCGACAGTTTGTCGTGATCGACACGACTGCTTGCCGAGTAGCTAAACACTCAAATGCTGGGGCGGCGCCACCTTCGATGCGACGATGCCAATAGACGCACCCTAGTCGGGCGGCATCCATCAAACGTTGGGGGCGCCGCCACTGTCGGAACTGGCTTGGGCGATGCCTATCGGTTCCGATGGACGAACGCCCGATCCCGGCCAGAAGCAGCCGATGGCAAGCGACTGCTATGAGTCAGACTGAGTTTGCATGAACTACCTTGAACCATGGTTCGCTGTGAATGACCCGGGTCTCGCCGACGAGCTTCGGCGCGAGCTGTCGTCAGGCCATGCACTCTCCGGCCTCTCCGTCACCGTCCTCGCGCGGCGGCAGGATCGCGATGACGTGCTGTTTGAAATCGGAGACGGCTCGGGGCGACTTGCTCAAGTGCATCTCTCCTACCAGACGGAATCCGATTCGCGATGGCCGTTGACGACCGTGTTTTCGACTGAGGCAGAGTGGGAGTCCTCAATGGCCGCCGACCATGACGACTTCCTAAGGTGACGCACCGCGAGTGTCTTGGTTCGGCCACAAACTGCCGATCGCCAACGACCGCTGTAGGGTAGGCTGGAGGCATGCCGAGTCCACTGCCCAAAATACTGACTTTCGCTGTTGCGGCTGCCGCTGGTACGTGCACKACTGCCTGCTCTGATCCGGAGGCTCGTGAGACGCCTAACGAAAAGAGAGAGTGGTCTGTACTTCAAGCAGTCGAATACCAGCAGCGTTCGGTTCCTGTGAATGAGCCAAACGTTCAGCGTGTAGGTGAGTTCGAGGTGTTGGGGGTTCGAGGCTTGCAGGGCCAGAATATTTGGGTGCTGCTCAAACCGGCGGCTCCTCCATACTACAAGCAGATGCCGGCAGGCAACTATGACCTGCCAAAGGATCTGGTGGATCGTCTGGTGATACAGCACCGACTCTCRTACACGGTAGAGCAGGTCCTCGCATCGCACGYGGGTGTGAAATGAGTGGGCGTGTCGCAACTGCGCAGCAGCCGTCGGGAGATCGTGCGCTSCCGGCCATTCTGGGCCAAGCGGGTCAAGCCGTCGCGCGCCGCTCACCTCAAACGTTAGGCCTTAACAATGAGCCACTCGCACAGATTTGATGCATCAGCCTRGCYGTTTGCGACGCCCGTAAACACTGCCTCGTTTACGACTATCCATGTCCTTGAAGGATCCCTTCCGGTCCTTGAGGTCTACCACGACCATGATGGGGACTGGCAGTTCATGTGTGGCACGACCAGTGAAAGCGCTGACGCAAAGATCGTCTGCCTCGGCTGCATGGTCGAACGCGATTCATCGCTCATGCAACTCGCCGACCTGCCTGACGGATGGCTAGCCTACCGAAAGTCACCCGCGGATCCTTGGGTACGGGAGGARTATGCAGACAGTGATGCCGAAGATGAGGCCTAACCTGTCGCTCGAGCCGACTCGTGTCGCCAGGCCGCCGCCTGGGGCTCAGGTTCAACGTTGAACGGCTGCTTTCCGGAACCTTGTTCAACCTGAGCCAGCTTCCGCTTTGGGTCGGCCAGCGCCCGTCGGCTCAGCGAGCGGACGGCTGTAGCCGGCCACAAGGCGTCGATCGCGACCCGCCGCTCTCGGGCGAATTCGCGAAGTCAAGCATGCGCTTGGGGTGGGTGTGTCATCGGCAGAAGTGAGGACTCTGATCGGCTGGGGAACGGCACTTCGCCGGATAGACTGCGGTACACAGGAAAGAGGAGTGAGCGTCGATGACGAGGGCGAAGGGCCGGGCACTGCTAGTGTTGTCGCCACAGTTGCTTGGGTCGAGGACACAGGGGGCGGCGCAACGCGGGAAGTCCGGCGAGCGGGTGGCTACCCATGGATGACACCTCGGCGCATCGGGGGCGGTTGTCCAGCCGCCTTCGTGTCTTCTGGCTCTTTCTGAATGGCGCCCTCTTATTTTCCTATGCCGCTTTCATTGCATGGGATCTGACGAAGTCGACCGATCGTGAGCAAGGGGTGGACGAAACGGTTTCGTTGCTGCTTTCAGCCATCCTGCTATGCCCGACTGCGATCTTCCTAGTGATCTTCTTCAGGTGCCCAAGGTTGTTGCGAACGGGCAAATATTTCTTCTTTCAAGTGGCTTCCGTGGCACTGGCCATTGCTTTGGGTCTTGTGCTGATGTTCATGTATCTCAAGCACGTATCAGGATTCAGCGCTTTCTGACCTGCATCAAATCAGGGCGCGCCATCCAAGCACCCTGGTGGGCGGCTCTGGGTCGCCTACAGGCGAACAAGCACCGCGGACGACAGGCAACAGTCGGCCACTTGCAGTCCTTGGCGAGGGGCTGCTTTGAGGTAGTCTGCCAACCCTTCCATCGAGCTGACACTCCCCAGCGGGCCGGGTCATGCAGCTCATGTCAAACGTTGGACAGCATGCGAGCAACCCTGCGAGGAGCCAAACTAGACGACGCTTCTGCCGTGGCCGAAGTCATCACCTCGTCTCGCCGGGCCTTTGTTTCCTATGCGCCCATGGCACACAGTCCGGCTGAGGTTCTGCAATGGGTACGCCAGACCTTGATTCCTTCTCGAGGGACCACGGTCGCATCCGTTTCGGAGAAGGTGGTGGGCGTACTCGCAGTCTCTGAGTCGGACAATATTGGCTGGATTGACCAGCTGTATGTTTCGCTTGGCTTCGTAGGCCGAGGCATCGGCGCAAGCCTCCTCGAGTACGGGCTGGCCTCCCTCCGTCGGCCGGTCAGGCTCTACACGTTCCAGGCCAATGCAGGTGCGCGCCGCTTCTATGAAAGACATGGGTTTCGCGCAGTGCAGTTCACCGATGGCAGTTCCAATGAAGAGCGCTGCCCCGATGTCTTGCTCGAGCTGGCTTGAGGCAACCAAAATGCCACCCGACCCTTCTGTCGAGAGGACCTACCTCGGCGAGGCGGGTCGGGCTTCTCGTGTCAAACGTGAACGGGCGCTTTCCGAAGGGTTGCCCGCTGTGCCAACTTCCGCCTTGGGTCGCCGACTGTCGACCAGACAGACGCTGCTGTGACCGGCAACAATCGGCCAGTTGCTGTCAGTCGCGAACGACTGCTTTCGAGTAGTCTGATAAACATGAAAGTTGTCGAGCCGTCCAAAGCTGACTATCACACCGACGACAGCCGGTGGCACTTGCTGCGTGACGAGGACGGTAGCCTCCACATACTTGTCGCCTGCGAGTCGTCCTTCGTGAGCTATGAGTGCCTCATCAAGCTGAACGACGAGGAGCTTCGCGACTACCACGGACTGGGCTGGCTCTCTATGCAGCACTTGGCGAATCGAATCAGCTACTTTGTCGATGAGTACAAGAGTCGCCGCATAGTTGGTGCCGCACTCGCTTTGGCCATCGAAGCAACCAGATAGTGCGCAACCTGCAACAGAAGCGTTCGGCCACAACCTGTCGCTCGCGACTGTCGGCTCTTGGCCATCTCTTTGGACAACGTGAGAACACCATGGTTTGCAAGACCACGATCGCGTCGGCCGGCAATGTGATGCCTGGAGCGCTTGCCTGCCTCAAGAAGCAAGGCTTCGCCGTATCGATCGATGAAGGCTTGTGGCGGGCCGAGTCGGAGTTTCGAACCTTCTTGGCAGAGGATCCGCCGATCCTCCTAGGACTCGTGATGTTCCACGACATGCGAGGTGACGATTAGCGGCCCTCCAATGCGGAGGTTGATCAGTTCGTCGCCTTGGACCAAAGTCGTGCATAGGCGTCTCGGTGTGGCAGGAGTCGGCCTGGAGCTGTCGGTGGTCAGTGACTGCTTTGGGCACGATGCGTCTCGGTGCCTGATGAAGTTGAGATTGGAACGCCGACGACGTTGGAGGGACAGTGACAGGGGTCGAACCTGTACCTTCTAGAGGATGGTTTTTGCCATGCGTCTACCAAATTCCGCCACGCTGCCCACAGTCAGTGTATCGGCGCTTGAAGGCCGCGCCGGTATGCTGGTGCGACGCTGACAACCACGGGGCGCCCAATGCACGTAGACCTTGTCGCTGAGCCGCAATACGAGTCCCTGATTGATCTGCTTTGCGAGTTGCATGCCTACTACAACCAAGGCGCCGTGGTCGCCCGAGATGTCGTGCGGAAGCATCTGCTTGACAACTTGCTGGGACCGAGGTCGCCACACCGACTGATCGTGGCTACGGCAGACGGCAATCGTGTGCTCGGCCTGGCCGCCATCACACTCGTCTACTCGCTCGTAGACTTTGCGCCGGATATGTGTCGGCACTGTCAGCTGAAGGAGCTGTATGTGAGTGCGGCGCAGAGAAGCCGAGGGGCCGGCAGGGCACTCATGTCATGGGTTTCTCGGTATGCCCGGGACAACGGCTGCAGCCGCATCGACTGGCCGGTGAAGGCGTCCAACATCCGAGGAATGTCCTTCTACGAAGGCCTCGGTGCTGCGCTCGTTTCGGAAAGACTCAGCTATCGACTCTCGGAGCCAAACCTGAGTGCCCTTGCATGCGAAGGGTCCGGGGTGTCCTGTGACGGCGCTGCATAGCGCGATATGACGTTGGCGAGCGTCGGCTTTGCGTCCGCCTGAAGTGGCAACGGGGAGGACTGCTTTGGGTCGATAGCTGCGCTTCGCTGCTCGCGACAGCAGCCATTCGACCAGGTCGGCACCGAAGGTGCGACCCCGTCTGCTCGGCCGTGACTGAGCAGATCCAACGCGGTCCGCGATGAAGGTCTGCTTTGGGTCCAAGCCGTCGTTCGGCCGCCGTCCCTGACCGACCGCAACCAGTCTGAAGCAGTCAGTCGGCCTGGACTACTGCTTTGCAGCGGTTGCCGTCGGTGGATACCGGCGGGCGAACTCACGCTGATTGGCACCAAGCAGTCATCAGACCTCTCCACGGACGCCGGACCGACCGTCTTCTGTGGGCCGCATGCAGCCATAGCACTATCGTCATGTGACGCGCAACACGTCAGGTCACATCTCCCCGCCGAAGACACCGCAGTCACGACCTTCACCAAACTCACCCTCTGGCGATGAAGGGGCCCTCAGACTCTGCTTCAGACCCGCGGAGTGCACTCACCAGTGACCACGATAGGTGCACTTCGTATCGCAGCTTCGGCGCTCGCCCAGCAGGCGGCTGCGCGTTCCTGTGCTGCAGCGCATCCGGTAGACGGGCTGGCTGATGTGGGAGGACTACAGGGCAGACCTGGATGGCATCGGCTATCTCGTGGTCTTGTTTGCAATCTCGTCCAGCATGATCTGGTACAGGATGCGTGCGCTGAGCTGCAGGTCTTCGATCGGGGCGCCCTCGTTCAAGCCGTGGTAATTGATCGGTGGCCCGAACGCCAGGGTGAAGAGCGGGCCGGCCGCGATGAGATTGACCTGCCCTTTTGCATCGGTGCCCCCGCCGATGGCCGCCAACGGCATCGGCGCGCCCACCGCCCGCTCATAGGCGCCGCTGATCCGTTGGAACCGCGGACTCTGCGGGTCGCGCACGTCGGGTGAAGCGGCGTTCACGGTCGCCACCGTGACGGCCTGACCCGGCCGGTCCTGCTGAAAGCGGTTGACCAGTTGTTCGAAGGCATCGGGGAAGACGCTGCTGCCTGGCAACTGCCCCTCGGTCTTGCCGTCCCACGCCACGCCGTGATGGCCGAGGGCATAGCGGATGTCGATTCTGAGGGCCACGTCTTGGGGGCTGGTCGTGACGCGCGTCAGTGCGTAGGTCGTCCCGTTGCCTTGCTCGAAGACCTGATCGTGGCGTTCGAGCAGGTCGGGATGCTTCTCGCCGAAGACCGTCGTGCCCCAACCCCAGGCCATGAACTGCAGCATTCGCCCGACGCCGTTCGGCGCGAGCGTCGCGTCGTCCACCAGGTGGGCGAGGAAGTTCGCGAGCGAGACGACCGGGCTCGCTCCGTTCGCGCGGTTCTCATCCGGCACCGACCCGTGTTGCGCGCCGATGACCTTGGTGGTCAGGACCACCGCCTTTGCGTCGCGCGAAACCTCGAGCGGCGCGCGCCGATACAGCGGATCGTCGAAGCCGTATTGCTGGTAGAGATCGGCGACATTGGCCGCCAGGCGGTCGAGCGCGGCCTCATCGTTGCCGTTGATGCGCGCGGTCACCGTGTCCGGGATCTGATTGGTGGCCCCCGGGGCGCTGTTGAATGCCTCGATGAAGATGCCGTTGCTCGGCGCCGCGCCGAGCGGGACGGTGAAGATCGGCCGCTCGATCCCCTTCTCCGCGCGGACCGTCCAGACCGCATCGAAGACAATGCCGAAATCGGGCACGCCGACCTCCTGGAAGTAGTACGCGGTCGAGAAGTCGGTCTCCTCGGAGGTGTCGAAGATCAGTTCGACCGTCAGCCCGTCGAGTGCGTTGGTTCCGTCGTAACGGTTCGCCAGTGCCCGCATCACGATGAGCGCGAGGACGGCTGGGCCCTTGTCATCCGCCGCCCCTCGGCCCACCAGGAAGGGCTGCGCCGCGCCGCGGTAGTCACGCGCCTCGACCCGCGGCTCGAAAGGTCGCCAATCCGCATTGCCGGGGGGCACGGTGTCCAGGTGCGCCAGGATCGCGACCTTCTTCGGCCCGCTGCCGAGACGGAACCCGAACACCCATTGGGTCTGGGTCGGGCCCGCCCGGCGCCACTCGAACGGCTCGAGCTTCAGGGTGCTCTGCCCCAGGTTGAACTCCTGGGCCAGCCCCATCAGGTAGTCGCGCGAGCGCGCCAGGTTGTCGACCACCAACTGCTCGCTTTGCGGGTCTTCCGTGCGGTACGTCTGCAGCGTGACGAGGTGGCTCGTCTCGGAGACGAATTGCTGCGCCAGCGTCCGCTCCAAGTACGAGCGGGTATCGTCGCCATCCGAACTGCCGCAGCCAGCGAAGAACACCAGGGCAGCGACGGCCAAGCGACCGTGATGCACAAGGTCGCGTTTCATGCAGCTAAGCATAGACATAAGAACCTCCGCCGTGTTCACGTATCGTGCCGATCAAACCCCGACGGCTCAGGGCGGTATGCATCGCCATCGCGATCTCCTCTCGTTGCTGTGGCAAAGGATCGCGGGCAATCCGTGTGCCATGACGGTGGCTGCCACGGCTGAGTCAGCGCGAAGTGGCGCCCGCTTCGCCTCCTCGAGCGATAGCACGGTTCGGTGGCAGGGCTGCTGGCACGCCCAAGCTGCACAGCCGCTCGTATCAAAGGCGTTGTCGTCTCCGGTGCAGGGGCCACCGTTATCAGCTGAATCTGCTATCCCCAAAGGCCGCAGTGCTAGCGCAAATGCACGAGTGTCGAAACCCGGCGCTGCTGACGATCTGACTTGGCACAAGATAAGTTCGGCGGTTTGAGTTGCGGCTGCTCGCGTGACCGGTAGGGCCAAAATTACAGTCACTCGGACTCGAGTCGCGGATGTCTGAGTTCAGTCTGGAGCAGACTTCACACACCCATGCATCCATGCACTGCCCATGCCCTACCTCACCCTAGACCTCAGCGACAACTCCGAAGGCATCGCCACCCTGGAGGCCCTAGCCTCCACCACCGCCGAGCACCACCCCGCCGCACTGGCCGAAGCCCAGCAACTCCTCGACTGGGCCTGGCGCCGCTTCCCGCACACGCACGGCCCGGCGGATGAGGGCATGGACTGGGATCACGACCTGCAGGTGAACGTCGAAGACGGTGGGTGGCATGCGATCACGCTGACCATCACCGGGACGCAGCGCTTCATCGACGAGTTCATCGAGACGTTTGGCGACCCGCGGGACTGACACACGCCGGGTGAGGCCTGCCGCCAGTGGGAACCCACAACCGGGCCACCGCGAGGCGCTCTCCCACCGTCAGCTTGAATGTCCAGCCAAACCGCTCGCAGATCCGATGCGCGATCTGGGTCCCCAGCCCGAAGCCTGCCGTCGATGGCGTGTCAGGAAGCCCGTTCCGCACCTCGATGCTGCACTCGTCGATGACCACTTCAATGCGATCCGGGCCACCGTGGAAGACGGCGTTCTTCAGCATGTTGGCCACGAGCACGTGGACCGTCGTCGCAGGGGCCGAAAGCAACAGGGGATGCCGCTCCACGACCGAGAACGCATGGCTCGGGCTCTCGCCCATGAGATGGCGGATCAAGGATCTCACCCAGGCTTCATCGATCGACAGCGCGTCCGACACCGGCCCGGCCGTGTCGCCGGACAGCTGCAGGAACGTGTCAACCAGCGCGTGCATGTCACGCAGCCCCCGGTGGGCACGCTCGATCGCCGGCCCCTGCTCCGGCCTGCCGTGCGCCTCGATGCGCTCAAGAGCCGCCTGCACGATCGCCGCTGGCGTACGCAGCTCATGGCTCGCGAAGCGGGTGAAACTGCGCTCTCGATCCAGGGCGTCCGCAGTTCTCTGCAGTGCGCTGTTGATCTGGACGACGAGGGCCTCGATCTCGACGGGTGAATTGGCTGGCAGTGCGACCTTCTCCAGGCTTCGGGGATCGCGCGCCGAAACCAGGCGCCCGACCTCCAGCATCGGCGCGGTGACCCGCCCGGTGATCCGCTTGCACAGCCACAGCAGCAGCAGGCCGAACGGAACGATGCCCGTCAGGTACCAGACGAAGACCTGGGATTCGATGGTCTCGGTCGGTTTGACCTCGGCGTGGGACTCGACCACGTAGAAAGCGCGACCGGTCGCGTGGGACTGCGCCAGGACGTAGTAGTCCAGGTCCTGGTTGCCGAGCTCGAGGATGCCGCGCTTGTCCGGCGACAACATCCGCTGCAGCTCGGGCGGGAGCAGCTCATAGCGGGGATAGATGACGGTGACAGGATCGATTCCGAGCGGCTCCTCCAACTTGGCCTGCTTGGCCCAGTAATCGCCGATGTGCTGCAGGCGGCGCTCGGTCTGGAAGTCCGATCCCAGGTGCAGCGCGCCCTTCACGAGAAACGCGTTCACCATGAACGTCAACACGAGGATCAACAACAGCAGATGCCACATCCTCGCGAACAGCGTCTGCGATCGCTCGCGGGTGGGGACGAAGCTTGCCATCAGGGCTCCAGGCAATAGCCTTGCTTGCCTCGCGTCTGGATGACTGCGCGGCCTCCAGCGTTGTGGATCAGGCGGCGAAGCTGGTAGAGATGCGTGCGCAATGCGTCGCTTGCAGGCCGGTCGTCATCGCCCCACAAGGCGCTCTCGAGCTCATCGCGCGAGACGACGCGTGGCGCGTGTCGCATCAGGGTGTGAAGGAGACGCCCCTGGAGCGGCGTCAGCGTGCAGGTCTCGCCCGACGGGATCAGCAGCTTCCATTGCTTGGTGTTCAACGTGAGGCCGGCGCCCTGGACGACGCCGGCACTGTTCGGGACGGTCAGGAACCTTCGAATCGCGGCCCGGACGCGGGCGACCAGCACCTTGGATTCGAAGGGTTTGACGATGTAGTCGTCGGCTCCCCTGTCGAGCCCCTCGACAACCTGGTCCGAGGCGCCTTGGGCGGTGAGCATCAGGATGGGTGAACGAAACCCATCGCTGCGCAGTCGCGTGCAGACGTCGAATCCGCTGATGCGCGGGAGACCCACATCAAGCAGCACCGCATCGAACGGAGGTGATGCGCTCTCCACCAGTCGCAGCGCCTGTGCACCATCGCTTGCGTAGTCCGGATCGAACCCGGACTCTTGCAGCGTCTCCAGGATCGAGGCGGCCAGGTCTCGGTTGTCTTCGACGAGCAAAACACGTTCGCGATGCATCACGGGCCTCATGGATAGACGTCGCCTTCGATTCTGACCGTTGTCAGTTCATTCACTCGAGCCGCCCGCGCAAGGGCGTTCGGGACGCCTGGTGAATTTCACGGTTGCTTCACGCATCGGGTGCCCCAATGCAGCCGGTTCAACCCACCACTGGAATTCCATGATGTCCCACATTCGTCCCGTCGTCAGAGCCGGAGTCCTCGCCCTGGGCCTGCTCACGCTGTTCTCCGCTCAGGCCGACGAGGAACGGCAAGGCTCGCAATGGGGCCTCGGCCTCGTGACCCTGTACGACCGCAAGCCCTATCGAAGTTTCGACAACAAGGCGAAGGTACTGCCCTTCATCTTTTATGACAGCCGCTGGGTCAGCCTGATCGGACCGACCCTCGATCTGAAGCTGCTGTCGACTGACTCCCTGTCGTTCAGCGCAAGGCTGCACTACGCCGGGGACGGATACGAACCCGGCGACTCCCCCTACCTGGCCGGCATGGCCGAGCGCAAGGCGAGCTTCTGGGTCGGCGGCGCGAGCAGCTTGAATACCGACGTTGCCACCCTGTCCGTCGAACTTCTGGGAGACGCCTCCAGCAAAAGCAAAGGGAAACGCGCCAGCCTGAGCATCGAACGTGAGTTCAGGGCCGGAGACTTCGATTTCACGCCGCGCCTCGCACTCCACCGCTTCGACGGCAAGTACGTCGACTACTACTACGGCGTGCGCGCGGACGAATCCACCTCGACGCGCCCGTATTACCCGGGCAAGTCCACCACGAACGTCGAAGCCGGGGTGCGGATCGGCTATTCCCTCGCACCGCGCCACAAGCTTTCGCTCGACCTGAACACGACCCGCCTGGGCGCCGGCATCAAGGACAGCCCCTTGGTGGAGCGTTCCAGGCAAGACGGCGTCCGATTCGGCTACCTGTATCTCTTCTGAGCGATGCAGGCCACCAGCCCTTCAGGTCGCCTGTCGAAGGCGATGGTGCTGCTCATCGCCGCTTTGCTGGCGCTGCGCCTGTTCGCGATGGCCTGGCTGCCGTTGATGGAGACCACCGAGGCGCGCTATGCCGAGATCGGCCGCAAGATGCTCGAGCTCGGCGATTGGATCACGCCGTGGCATGACAACGGCGTGCCGTTCTGGGCCAAGCCGCCGCTGTCGTTCTGGCTCACCGCGGCCAGCATGAAGGTGTTCGGCGTCAACGAGCTCGCGGCCCGGCTGCCCCACTTCCTCTGCATGCTGTTCGTCGCCGCAGCCTGCGGCCGCCTGGCGGCATCACGCCGCGACACCCCACCGCTGGCCACCCTCGGCCTGCTGTGCGGTGCGTCCCTGTTCCTGGTCTCGGCCGGCGCCGTGATGACCGACGAAGCCCTCCTGGTCGGCAACACGCTCGCGCTGTGCGGCCTGTGGCAGGCCTTGCACGGGCCGCGGTATCGCGACGGCGCCATCCTGCTGTTTGCCGGCCTGGCGATCGGACTGCTGGCCAAGGGCCCGCTGGCACTCGTGCTGGCAGGCTTGCCGACGGCAGCCTGGGCTGTGTGGACAGGGCAGGAGCGCCGCCTGCTGAGGGACGTCCCGTGGATTCCGGGGCTGGCAGCGACGACCGCGGCGGCCGCCTGGTGGTACATCGCGGCAGAACTGAAGACGCCCGGCTTCATCGACTACTACCTCGTCGGTGAACATTGGCACCGCTTCCTCACGCCGGGATGGCCCGGCGACCGCTATGGCTTTGCCCATGCCTTTCCTCCGGGCACGATCTGGCTCTTCGCCCTTGTTTCGACCCTGCCCTGGCCGCTGCTGCTGCTGGCCGCTGCATCCACGCCTCGTGTGGCACGGACCGAGCCCGCCAGCCCCGATGTCGACACGCGCTCATGGCAAGCCTACCTCGCGTGCTGGTCACTGGCGCCGCTCGTGTTCTTCACCGCGGCACGCAACATCATCCTGCCGTATGCGCTGCCGGCCCTCCCGGCGATGGCGTTGCTGGCCAGCCATTGGCTGTGGCGTCGCGTCGGCTCGGAACGCATGCACGCCTGGGTTGCCGGGGGACTGGCACTGTCGACCGCCAGTGCGCTGGGACTCCTCCTCCACGCCGAGCATTCGGGCACCTTCGGCAGCGGCTCCGCCAAGGCCATCGTCAGCGCCTGGGAAGCGCAGCGCCATCAGCATGCCGAGCCGCTGGTGTTCGTGACCGAGCGGCTTCACTCGGCTTCGTTCTACAGCGCAGGCCGGGCGGAGTTCGTCACCTCCGCGGCCGAGGCGCTGAAGCGCCTGGCACCGAACGGCGGTTTTGTCGCGCTGCGCGATGACGACACCAACGCCCTTGCAAGCTTCGACTGCGTCACGCAGCGGACCGCCGTCGGCGGCTTCGTCCTGCTTCACCTGTCTCGCCTCTGCGCGCGATGACAGCCACGCTGCCGGGCGATCCCCAGAAAGCACCCATGAGCCGATTGCGCAGAAGCGTCCGGACGCTTGTTCCGATCGCGCTGGTCCTTTCCACGACCGTTGTCGTTGTGATCTGGGCCTCAACAGACGCTGCGCCGAAAATGCAGGCCGCGAAAGCGGCGCCTCGGGCGGCCCTGACGGTGACCGTCACCCTGCCTCGAGCGGACCGGCTGCCCGTCCGTCTCGCCGCGACGGGCGACGTGGTCGCATGGCAAGAGGCGATTGTCGGCGCCGAGGCCAACGGCTTGCGCCTGTCGGGCGTTTTCGCGAATGTCGGGGACCAGGTGCGGCGCGGGGCATTGCTGGCCACCTTCACGCCCGAGACCGCCATCGCCGAACTGGAACAGAGCCGCGCCGCCGTGGCAGAGGCGGCCGCCACGTTTGCAGACGCGTCCGCAAACGCGCAACGAGCGCGGACGCTCGAAGCGACCGGGGCGCTTTCTGCACAACAGGTCCAGCAACGTCTCACGGCCGAGCAGACCTCCAAGGCGAAGATGGACGCCGCGCGGGCCGTCTCCCGGCTGCAGGAGATTCGCCTCGCGCAGACCCGTGTCCACGCCCCTGACGATGGCGTCATCTCGA
Source organism: Rhizobacter sp. P3_B12 (assembly GCF_056402895.1). Lineage (NCBI taxonomy): Bacteria > Pseudomonadati > Pseudomonadota > Betaproteobacteria > Burkholderiales > Sphaerotilaceae > Rhizobacter > Rhizobacter sp. P3_B12. Next base: position 14,092 of record NZ_JBFUGN010000013.1, read on the forward strand.
TGCGAAGCGCCACCGTGGGCGCCGTGATGTCCGCCGGCCAGGAGATGTTCAGGATCATCCGCCAGGGCCGGCTCGAGTGGCACGCCGAGATTCCTGCCGCCGATCTCCCGCGCGTGAGACCCGGCCAGAGGGTCATCGTCCAGTCGGAGGGAAACGAGCCCCTTGCAGGCCAGGTGCGGGTGCTCGCGCCGTCGGTGAACACGCAGACCCGAAGCGGCCTGGGGATTGTCGACCTGCCAGTCGATGGCAGCCTCCGCGCCGGCACGTTCGCCCGCGGGGAGATCGAGATCGGGGAAGGGGGGCCGACGCTCACRCTGCCCCAGACGGCCGTCGTGCAGCGGGACGGCTTCGACTACGTCATGCGACTCGGCGCCGAGGGAAGGGTCATGCAGACCAAGGTGACGCTGGGACGTGCTGCAGGCCATCGGGTCGAGATCCTGACCGGGGTCGACTCGAGCAGCCAGGTGGTGGCCACCGGTGCGAGCTTCCTGAGCGACGGGGACTCGGTCCGCGTGGTCGCCGAGTCGCACGCGCCACCGAAGCCGCCGCCGAGCGCAAGTCGCGCAGGCCAGTGAGGGAGGCCATCTTGAATCTCAACGTGTCATCGTGGTCCATCCGGAACCCGATCCCGGGCATGCTTCTGTTCGTCGTGCTGACCTTCCTCGGCATCGTCGGCTTCCGCGCCATGAAGGCCCAGAACTTCCCGGACGTCGAGGTACCGGAGGTCCTGATCTCGGCCTCGCTGCCGGGCGCATCGCCCTCGCAACTCGAGAACGACGTCGCGATCAGGATCGAGAACGCAGTCGCCGCCTTGCAAGGGCTCAAGCACATCAAGACCACGCTGACCGATGGCTCGGTCAACATCACCGTCGAGTTCCAGCTCGAGAAGCCCGTGCAGGAAGCCGTCGACGATGTCCGCGATGCCGTGGCGCGGGTGCGTGCGGATCTGCCCGCGGGGTTGCGCGACCCCACCGTCAGGAAGGCCGAGTTCGCGACATCACCGATCCTCACCTACACGGTCGCCTCCTCGCAGATGGACGAAGAGGCCCTCTCATGGTTCGTGGACGACACCATCGGCAAGACACTTCTTGCCGTGCGGGGTGCAGGCACGGTGTCCAGGGTGGGCGGCGTGAACCGCGAGATCCGGGTCGAGCTCGATCCTGCGAAGCTGATGGCCTTGAAAGTCACGGCGGGCGACATCTCGCGGCAGCTGCGGGCCGTGCAACAGGAGTCAGCGGCGGGCAAGGCCAACCTGGGAGACCGCGAGCAGTCGGTTCGAACCATCGCGACAGCGCTGACGGCACATGACATCGGGGTCATGGACCTGGCGCTCAGCGACGGCCGACGCATCAGGCTCGACCAGGTCGCGAGGGTGCTCGACACCGTCGCGGATCAGCGCTCCGCCGCAATGCTGGACGGACATCCGGTGGTCGGCTTCGAGGTCACGCGAGCCCGCGGCGCCGGAGAACTGGAAGTCGCTTCCGCAGTGCGCGATGCCCTGGCGAAACTTCGCACGGCGAATCCCGGCATCGAGCTGCGCGAGGTGATCGACTACGTCCAGCCCGTGAAGGAGAACTACGACGGATCGATGCAACTCCTCTGCGAGGGCGCGGCCCTCGCAGTGATCGTCGTGCTGCTGTTCCTGCGCGACTGGCGCGCGACCGCCGTGTCAGCCCTTGCAGTGCCACTCTCCGTCATCCCGACGTTCGCGGTCATGCACCTGTTGGGCTTCAGCCTCAACCTCGTGACCTTGCTGTCGCTCTCGTTGATCGTCGGCATCCTGGTCGACGATGCCATCGTCGAGATCGAGAACATCACACGCCACCTTCGCATGGGAAAGACACCCCATGCGGCCGCGATGGAGGCCGCGGACGAGATCGGCCTGGCGGTGATCGCGACGTCTTTCACGCTCATTGCCGTCTTCTTGCCGACAGCGTTCATGCAGGGTGCCGCGGGGCGATTGTTCGTTCAGTTCGGGTGGACCGCTGCCATCGCGGTCTTCTTCTCGCTCGTCGTCGCTCGTGTGCTCACGCCGATGATGGCGGCGAATTGCCTGATCCCGGCGAAGAAAGGCGTCCCACCGTCACAGCCCCGATGGATCGGCCTCTACGTCAGGTGGGCAGTGGCCTGCCTGAGGCACCGGTGGCTCACCTTGGGAGCCGCGTTCGCGTTCTTCGCCCTCGGGCTGCTGCTGGCGACCAGGGTGCCGGGCGAGTTCCTGCCATCGGACGATGTGGCACAGACCCAGGTCACCCTCAGCTTGCCGCCGGGAAGCACGTTGACGGACACGCTCGCCGCCGCTGAAGCAGCACGCCACATCGTCAGCACGAACGAGCACGTCAAGACTGTCTACACCGCGATCGGTGGTGGCATCACCGAGACGGGCCCAGGTGCATCGGGTGCGGCGCCGGTGGCCATGCAGACGGCCGTGATGACCATCAACCTGTCCCATCGTGACGACAGGCCGGGCCTCAGCAGGCAGCGAATCGAAGGACAACTGCGCGACGCATTGGAGCTCCTGCCAGGGGTCCGGGTCCAGGTCAGCCGGGGTGGCTCGGACGAGGGCTACGTCGTCGTGCTGACAGGGCCCGACAGCCGCGTGCTGACCGATCATGCCGCGCTCGTTGAACGAGAGCTTCGAACCCTGCCTGGCGTCGGTGCCGTCACGTCGAGCGCGGGACTGCTCCAGCCCGAACTCATCGTCCGGCCCGACTTCGCCCGGGCGGCAGACCTGGGTGTGACCTCCGCGGCCATCTCGGACGCACTGCGCATCGCGACTTCAGGTGATTTCGATCAGGAGTTGGCGAAGCTCAACCTCAGCAAGCGGCAGGTTCCGATCGTCGTCAGGATGGCGAACGCCGGTCGCCAGGACATCGATGCGCTCCGGCAACTGCCCGTCCCCGGCGCACGCGGGCACGTTCCACTCGCCAGCGTCGCGTCACTCGCGGCCGGCAGCGGTCCCGCCCAGATCACCCGCCATGACCGCGCCCGCAACATCGACCTCACGGTGGAATCGAACGGCACGCCGATCGGTGAGATGGAAGAAGCGGCACTCTCCCTGCCCAGCCTGCAGCAGCTTCCACCCGGGGTGAGTCAAGGCGCCTCCGGCGAAGCGGAGGCGATGGACGAACTCTCGCAGGGCTTCGGCACAGCCATGGTGACGGGGGTGCTGTGCATCTACGTCGTCCTGGTCCTGCTTCTCAAGGACTTCGTGCAACCCATGACCATCCTGGTGGCACTGGTCCTCTCGATCCCGGGCGCGTTCGTTGCGCTCTATCTCGCCGGGGCGACGATGTCGGTGCCGTCCATGATCGGTCTGATCATGCTGATGGGCATTTCGACGAAGAACTCCATCCTGATCGTCGACTATGCCGTCATGGCCCGTTTGCAGGGTGGGCTGACGCGTGACAGGGCCATCGTGGATGCCTGTCGCAAACGCGCGCGCCCGGTGGTCATGACCACCATGGCCATGGGCGTCGGGATGCTGCCCGTGGCCCTCGGTTGGGGAGGCGATCCCAGTTTCCGGTCCCCCATGGCGGTGGTCGTGATCGGTGGACTGATTTCCTCGACGGTTCTCAGCTTGTTCGTGATCCCCGTCGTGTACACGTGCCTGGATGACCTCGTCGCGTGGCTGCGCACCCGGCACCGTGGGTCGGGCCGCAGAGGCGGTGGTCAACCGCTCCCGGTGCCCGAGTTCGGCGTGATGCCGCCGCGGCGTCGCAGCCCACCGGTGCAACAGGGCTGACGGCCCCGGGTGGCACGCAGGTCGTCATCAGCCTTGCTGATGAACTGCCGCCCCGCCCGGACTAGGATCCGTCCCACGGTCAGGTGCGATTCCTTTCGTTCAGGTTTCAGTGCACAGTTTCGAGCGTCTGATTCGCGCCAGCCTCTGCTGGCGAGAAGGCAGGGCTTGGAGGTGCGCGATGTCTGAGAGCGGTATGAATCAGGCGGCCGACGTGTGGTGGGCCCGCGCACTTGTCGAATTCGTGCCCCGCGCCAATCGCTATCTGCGCGCGCGCTTCCCGGCCATCCGCCATCAGCACGACGATCTGGTCGGCGAGACGCTCGTCGACCTCACCGAATCGCTGCAGCGCCGCGCCGGCGGCCTGCCCGGGTCCTGGTATGCCCACGACGATCCACCGCAGCCCGACGTGGATCGCTTCGGCAAGCTGGCCTTCACCGTGCTGCAGCGCCGGGTGGTCGACCAGTTCCGCACGTCTGCGAACCGCTTCAGCGAGGACATCGACTCGCTGTCCGAGTCGCAGGCGCCCGAATCGCCGGACACGCCGATCGATCGCCTGGTGGATCTGAAGCGAACCGCCAGCGCACTCTTCGCGACGCTCGAAACCCTGCCCGCCGACGACAGGGCACTGCTGCAGGACGTCGCGTTCGGCGGCAACGAGATGCCGATGAGCGACAGGGATCGGCAGCGCCTTCGCCGCCTGCGGGTCGAGTTGATCGACCGGCTGCGCAGCCGGCTGGGCCCGGCGGCCCTGGATTGCATCCGCCGCTTCTGAGTCGTATCGCCAAGGGGAGACAACCATGAAGACACCTGTGGTCCAGATCGTCCACTACTCCGACCTGCACATCATCGGGCCGGATTTCCGCAAGCAGCGCCAGGCGTTCAAGACCGTTGCGAAGCGCCTGCTGCCTGCCAGCCTGCAGCAAGGCGTCGCTGGGGCGAGCATCGGTGCCCTGGGAGCGTTTGCCGATTTCCTGCGCGTGAGGAAATCTGACACCGGGTGGCAGGACAAGCCAATCTGGCTCATCGACACCGGAGACGGCACCACATTCGGCGATTCAGCCTCGCTGAAATTGTGGCTGCAGCACTGGTCCCCGAAATTCCTTGCCGCCGCAGGACCCCACGCGAAGCAACTTGTCTTGTACGGCAACCACGATGCGTGGCCCGAGACCTTCCCCTTGCTCGCACCGCGCAACATGGGCCATCAGCGCACCAAGCTGCGCAACATGTGGTTCACGGATTCATGGCCGAAGGCGCCGTTCACTGCACCGCTGTCGCCTGGCCACGGTTCGCAAGTCCAGCTGTTTGCCCTCAACAGTGTCGATCACGACCTGCTTCCCAACACGAAGGCCTGCGGTCGAGTGCTGCCAGATCGTGCAGGCCTGACGCACGCGCAAACAGGGCCGACGGCAGCCGACGATCTGCACAGGGCGGTGGTGGCCGCAGGCAAGGCGTCCGCCGGACCGCACTTCCGGATTCTCGCGATGCACTACCCGGTGGCTGAGGCGGCACAGACCGGCAATCGCGTCTTCGAGATCCTGTCGAACCGCGACACCTTCGCGCGCGAACTGGTCACCCCGTCCTACGCCGAGAAGCCATTGGTTCATCTGCTGCTGGGCGGTCACACGCATCGGGCGTATCCATCGATCGGGCTGATGCCGAATGCGTTGTCGTCGGCGTCGCAGTCGCCCTTGCACCATGGCTTCGCGCAGTCGGTCACCCCTTCGCTGAGCCAGAAGCTGGTCAGCGGCGCGGGCGGCACGAGCAGCTACTACCCCGACGAGTGCGCCCGTTGCTTCCCCTACCAATGCACGCTGCTCCGCGTCTTTGCGGAAACGACTCCCGCAGGCACGGAGGTGACCGTGGAACGAACGATGGTCGGCCGGCCGGCAGGAGGAGCCTTCGGATTCCTGCCGATCGGCGAAGGCTCCAGCCAGATGCATGAGGAGATGATCCTGGCACTGTCCTAGCGACTGTTCATCCAGGGCCCACCCTCGTGGAGGATTCCCTTCGGGGCGGCTCCCAGTTTCTGGCTCGGTCCAGGCTGCGCACGCCGCGCGAGCAGGGCCTTGTCGATGCACAGGCCCAATGGCAGCTTGATCAGATCGCCCTGGGTGGCATCGCTCAACTGGGCCAGTACCGCACGAAGAATCTTGTCGGCATCGGTCCGTTGCAAGCCAAAAGGCTCGAGTGTCATGTCGATCTCTTCCCACTTGGCGCCCGTATCGCCGCTGGCGGAAATCTCCAGGTCTTCGCGTTGAACAGCATCGCCCTTGGCATTGCGGCGCATGTGGCGCAGCAGCACATCCCACAGGCCGATGGCGAACTCGCGGGCAAGCTCCTCACCGAGTTCCTTGTCCTCATCGAGACCGCGCGCAACGTCGTCTGCGACGAAACCCTTGAGCGCATTGAGAAGTTCTTCGTCCGACGGGGATTCCGGACGAAGGTGATCTTCGGACACGAATTTCTGCAGTCCCCGCAACTGCGTGTGAAGCAGTTCCGTCGCCGCCCCCGAGGTCACTGTGCGCAGCGCCTCCTGGACAACGGGTTCCGCAACTTGCGCGGTTCGCCGGTACAGGTCGTCGTACAGAGGCAAATCTTTCCGGGCGGCTCGAACGTCATGTATCAGCGGTTGCATGGCAGTTTCCCTGAACGGTTGATGGGTGGGTCCACGCCTTGAATGTCGGTCAGGGCAGGCCCACGTGACGCCCACTTGTAACCGAGCGTGTCACGCAGCGGTGAGTTCAACCACGCCGTCAACGGGGTTCCCGTTTCACGGTTCGAGGGAGCCGGTTGTCCGGCGGCACCCACGAGGTTCGGGTGCGTACCCCGATGTCGCGCGACTTCGGATGTCGTGACAAGTTAGGGGGGTGGAAGCTCAAGTTTCGGTTTTCCATCGCCGTCCACGGCCGTCGCGGTGGATCCGAATGTCAGTCGGCGCCATTCCCAGCCTCCCTGGATTGATTGAAAGTTGCTACTCAAGAACTGGCTGGTCGCCGACTTGCCACCGAGCTGGCCATGTTCCGTGTGGTCGTGCGGCTCAGCCTGGGATCGCGGGTGCACCTCGCCCAATTGATCGACGACAGGCTGGTGGGATTGCAGGCTCCCAGCGCCGAGTTCACGGAATGGCTCCAGGGCCTGGCCGATCAGCGGACGGCCCCCACGAGCACCCCCGGCTCCAGCCAGCAGGTGGTGCTGGCCTTCCTCTTGCGTTCCTGGCTCGCGCACAGCGGCCCGCTGAGCACCACGGCCATCCAGTCCGCCGTGGGTGCCAGCTGCCGGCGGAGCTGATCCAGGCCAATCGCGTCGACGAAGTGCTGGCTGCGATCAATCAATTGCGCGACGGGATCTATCTCTGACCTGATTCTCGCGATCCGCGCGCTCTCATGCTCCGTGATCCCGACTTGCTCGATCGCCTGGCCGGCTTTCCAACGCGGTCGTTCAATGGCGAGGTCTATCGAGCGACCCGACAGAACCTGGACCCGCTTGCGCCCTCGACAAGCGGGGGCAGATGGATGCCCGCCGGCGGTGCAGTGCAGTTCCTCGAATGCGACGGCCTCATTGCACCGTCTGCGCGCTGGGACTGCGAGAACTTGATGCTGTTCCCCGACAACTTCGAATCGGCGGCGGCGCTCGAACTGGTCAGCAGCGAACCTGTTGATTGGCTTCGTTGGGCTGAAGACAACGGGCGCCTCCATGACGAGTGAACCGTGCAGCTCCTTGCAAGCACCCCGACCCTGTGGCCAACTTCGCTGCCCTGAGTCGCCGTCCTGGGGGAACCGCATGAACCTGCTTCGCACCCATGGGGGCCGTGTCGCCTTGCTGACCGGCCTGTTGCTCGCTCCACTGCTCGCGCTGTCGGCCTGCAACCGCAGCGAGCCCGCCGCCCCCTCCCCGGGCGGTACCACCAGCACACCAACATCGTCTGTCACGCCACCCCCGGGCAACGCCGCAGCCTCCGCCACCGGCGGCGGCCCGGCCGGCGGCACCGCCATCGGCGGCATGGAAGCCCACCCCGCCGAGGCCAAGCC
>NZ_JBFUGN010000014.1:0-21479 GCF_056402895.1 Rhizobacter sp. P3_B12
CCACACCAGCGCGAACAGTGCGGCGCTGGTGAGCAGCGCGCCGCCCAGCACCGCGAGGGCCGTGCGGTCGTTGGTCGCGACGATGCCGTCGAAGCCGGCGATGTTCTCTTCGGCGAACGCGTTCGAACGCTCGACGGTGCGGTCGACGCCGCGCCGGTGCGCCTCGTAGTGGGCCTGCACCGCCGGCAGCGCGGCGCGTGCCGCGTCGATGCGCCCGTCGCGCAGCGGCTGCAGCACCTGGGCGCGGGCCGCCTGGAAGAAGCGCTGCGCCGCCTCGTGCTGTTCGCCGAGCAGCTCGCGCTCCAGTCCGTAGGGCGGATGGGTACGCCAGTACTCGACGCGGGCGCCATAGGCGTCGAAGAGCGCGTCGAAACCGCGGCCCGCGTCGGCCGGCGCCAGCGTCCCTTCGAGCGCCTGCGACAGCACCAGCCGCGCCTCGATCAGGTACATCGGCGGCGGCAGCACGTCGGCGGTCACGTCCTTCGCGACGAACACCTGGCGCGCCTGCGCCTGCATGCGCTCGCTGCTCCAGCGGGCACTGGCATGCAGCACCAGCATCGCCACCACGAACACGGCCAGGAACAGCAACAACACGGACTTGATCGACTTCATCGCAACACCTCGGCAACACCTGGAACGGCGCCCGAAGCGGGGGCCGTGTCAGGCATTTCGACGTGCTGCCGGTCGCCTTGACCGGGTCATTTGTCCAGGATTTCAGTGGCCCCCGGCCAGCAAGGCCGCGTTGCCGCCGGCCGCCGCGGTGTTGATCGTCAGCGTCTGCTCGGCGCAGAAGCGGTAGAGGTAGTGCGGCCCGCCGGCCTTCGGGCCGGTGCCGCTCAGCCCCTCGCCGCCGAACGGCTGCACGCCGACCACCGCACCGATCATGTTGCGGTTGACGTAGACGTTGCCAATGCGCGCCGCCTGCGCCAGCCGCAGCGCGCGGCTGTCGACGCGCGTCTGGATGCCCAGCGTCAGCCCGTAGCCGAGCGCGTTGACCTGCGCGATCACGTCGGCCGCGTCGCCGCGCCAGCGCACCACGTGCAGCACCGGGCCGAAGATCTCCTGCCGCACGTCGGCGACGCGCGGCAGTTCGAACGCGACCGGTGCGACCAGGCGCGGGAAGGCYGAGGCCACCGGCGCCTCGCCGATCAGCGCCGCGCTGCCGCGCAGCCGCTCGACGTGGCCGCGGATGCCGAGAAAGGCCTCGTCGTCGATCACGGGCCCGACGTCGGTGGAGAGCAGCGCGGGGTCGTCGACGCGCAGCTCGGCCAGCGCGCCGCGCACCATCTCGATCACGCCGTCGGCCACGCCCTCGTGCACGCACAGCAGCCGCAGCGCCGAGCAGCGCTGGCCGGCCGAACGGAACGCGCTCTGCACGACGGCGTCGACCACCTGCTCCGGCAGCGCGGTGCTGTCGACCAGCATCGCGTTGATGCCGCCGGTCTCGGCGATCAGCGGCACGATCGGGCCGTCCTTCGCCGCGAGCGTGCGGTTGATGATCCTCGCGACCGCGGTCGAGCCGGTGAAGCACACGCCGGCGGTGCGTGCGTCGGCGACCAGCGCCGCGCCGACCGTCTCGCCGGGGCCGTGCAGCATCGCGAGCGCGTCGCGCGGCACGCCGGCAACGTGCAGCAGCGCGACCAAGCGCTGCGCGACAGCAGGCGTCTGCTCGGCCGGCTTGGCCGCCACCGCGTTGCCGGCCACCAGCGCGGCCACCACCTGGCCGGCGAAGATCGCGAGCGGGAAGTTCCACGGGCTGATGCAGACGAACACGCCGCGGCCGTGCAGCTGCAGTGCGTTGCTCTCGCCGGTCGGGCCGGGAAGGGTCTGCGGGGCCAGCCGCGCCTCGGCCTGGTCGGCGTAGTAGCGGCAGAAGTCGACCGCCTCGCGCACCTCGGCCACGCAGTCGCCCAGCGTCTTGTGCGCTTCCTTGACGAGCAGGCCGCAGAACTCGGGCAGGCGGGCCTCGAGCGCATCGGCGGCACGGCGCAGCACGGCGGCGCGTTCTGCCAGCGGCACGGCGTTCCAGGCCTCGAAGCCGGCGTGCAGCCGCGCCATCGCATCGGCCACGTCGGCCACGGCGGATTCGCGCACCGGCTCGACGACGGTCGCGGTCACGGCCGCGTCCAGCGGCGCCCGCTCCTCGAGGCAGGCCAGGTCGGCGCCGCGCGAGTTGACGCGCGCGCCGTCGCCATACAGCGCGCGCGGCAGCGGCTGGCCGATCGCGGCCGCCGGCACCAGCGGCGACGCGAGCAACTGCTCAACCGGTACCTCGTCGTCCGACAGCTGGTGCACGAACGACGAATTGGCGCCGTTCTCCAGCAGCCGGCGCACCAGGTAGGCCAGCAGGTCGCGGTGCTCGCCGACCGGGGCGTAGACGCGCACCGGGATGCCGGCATCGCGCATGACTTCTCGATAGACGCCCTCGCCCATCCCGTGCAGCCGTTGCATCTCGAACGGCGCACCGGCCGCCCGCGCCATCTGCAGGATCGCCGCGATGGTGCCGGCGTTGTGGGTCGCGAACTGCGGGTAGATGACGTCCGCATGCCCGATCAGCGCGCGGGCGCAGGCGAGGTACGAGATGTCGGTGTGGTGCTTGTGCGTGAACACCGGGTAGCCGGCCAGGCCCAGCTCCTGCGCGCGCTTGATCTCGCCATCCCAGTAGGCGCCCTTGACCAGCCGCACCATGAACTTCAGGCCGTGCCGGCGGGCGATGCGCGCGACCTCGTCGACCACCTGCAGCGCCCGCGTCTGGTAGGCCTGCACCGCGAGGCCGAAGCCGCGCCATTGCGGGAACTGCTGCGCGATGCGCTCGGCCAGCGCCTCCAGCACGTCGAGCGAGAGTTCCAGGCGGTCGCTCTCTTCGGCGTCGATCGTCAGGTTGATGTTGGCGCGCGCGGCCTGCTCGATCAGCTGCCACACGCGGGGCAGCAGCTCGGCGCCGACCCGCTCGCGCTGCGCGTCTTCATAGCGCGAGAACAGCGCGCTGAGCTTGATCGAGATGCCGTCGGCCGCTTCCGGCCCGGCGGCGACGCGGCCCCCGCCGATCGCCTCGATCGCCTTCGCGTACGACGCCAGGTAGCGGCGCGCATCGGCCTCGGTGCGCGCGCCCTCGCCGAGCATGTCGTAGCTGAAGCGCAGCCCGGCGTGCTGCTTGCGGGCGGCGGCCGCCTCGCCCATCGCCTCGGCGATGTCGCGGCCGAGCACGAACTGCCGGCCGAGCAGCTGGATCGCGCGCACCGTCGCGGCCACCACCGTCTGCGCGCCGAGGCGCTTGAACAGCCCGGCATCGGCGTCGGCCTGCGGCAGGAATTTCTTCGACAGCGAGATCGCGCTGGCCGACAGGCTCGCCAGCATCTGGTGCGGCCCGCCCGACGACGCATCGAATTCCGCCTTGCCGAGCTGGTCGGCCGTCAGCGCGATCGCGGTCTCGGCGTCGGGCACGCGCAGCAGCGCCTCGGCCAGCCGCATCAGCGCCAACCCCTCGGCGCTGGAAATCGGGTATTCCCGCAGCAGCGACTCCATCGCCCAGAACGGTGCCGGCTTGTCGCGCACCGCCTGCACCCAGGGGCGGGCCGCCTGCTGCACCGCCGCCCAGTCCAGCGCCTGCGCGARGGGTGGCGTCAGGCTTGCTAACAACTCCAGTTCAGCGCGGTACGGGTAGGGCAGGCGGGCGCGAGCCGGCGGCAAAAAAATCATCTTGGGTCACCATTGGTGTTAGTTCTACTAGCGTATCTGCTGATTACATGAATTAATCACCGACAAAAAGCCAGCCCTCGAATTCATTCACCATGAAAAGCAATCACAGCCTGCCTGCCACGCTCGACAAGATCGATGCCCGCATCCTGGGCGCGCTGCAGCAGGACGGGCGCATCTCGAACCTGAAGCTCGCCGAGACGGTGCACCTGTCGCCGACCGCCGTGCTGGAGCGGGTGAAGCGGCTGACGCGCGACGGCTTCATCCTCGGCTACGAGGCGCGATTGAACCCCGACAAGCTCGGCGCGGGAATGATGGTCTTCATCGAGGTGGTGCTCGACCGCACGACGCCGGACGTCATGAAGGCCTTCAAGGCGGCGGTGCAGGTGCGCCCGGAGATCCTCGAATGCCACCTGGTGGCGGGCGGCTTCGACTACTTGATCAAGACGCGCGTGGCCGACATGGGCTCGTACCGCGAGCTGATCGGCTCGGTGATCTGGAGCCTGCCGGGGGTGCGGGAGACGCACACGTATGCGGTGATGGAGGAGGTGAAGAACACCACCGCGCTACCGATCTGACGCCTGTTCAGCGACCGCCGAATATTGCGCTGCCGACGCGCACCATCGTCGCGCCCTCGGCGATCGCCGCGTCGAGGTCGGTCGACATGCCCATCGACAAGGTGTCGAGCGTGAGGCCGCCGGCGTTCAGTTGCTCCAGCAGTTGCCGCAGCGCCCGGTGCGGTACGCGCTGCGCCTCGGGGTCAGCCGCCGGCTCCGGAATCGCCATCAGCCCGCGCAGCCGCACCCCCGGCAGGCCGGCCACCTCGCGCGCCACCTCGGCCACCTCGCCCGGCGCCAGCCCGCTCTTGCTCGCCTCGCCGCTGATGTTGACCTGCAGGCACAGCTGCAGCGGTGCCAGATGGGCAGGCCGCTGCTCGGCCAGGCGCTGCGCGATCTTCAGCCGGTCGACCGTGTGCACCCAGTCGAACTGCTCGGCGACGACGCGCGTCTTGTTGCTCTGCAACGGGCCGATCAGGTGCCATTCGATCTCGCTGCGCAGCTCGGCCAGCGCGGCGATCTTGTCGACGCCCTCCTGCACGTAGTTCTCGCCGAAGCGGCGTTCGCCGGCGGCAAAGGCCTCGCGCACGGCCTGCGGCCCGAAGGTTTTGGTAACACTCAGCAGCGTGACGCTTCGCACGGGGCGTTGTGAGAGCACACACGCCTGCGTGATGCGTTGGTGCACTTGTTGTATGTTCGAAGCAATCGTCGCCATAATTCCCCGAGCCTATCCCAAGCCACCAGGGACACCCGGGAAAGGCGGCGCAGCGAGCCGCGCCGACGAGGTGGCCGCTCACAACCTCTTACAAGCACCCCATGGACATCACCCAACTGCTCGCGTTCTCGGTCAAGAACAAGGCCTCCGACCTTCACTTGTCGGCAGGGCTGCCGCCGATGATCCGCGTGCACGGCGATGTGCGCCGCATCAATGTCGACCCGCTCGAGCACAAGCAGGTGCACGAGATGGTCTACGACATCATGAACGACTCGCAGCGCAAGAACTACGAAGAAACGCTCGAGTGCGACTTCTCGTTCGAGATCCAGGGCCTGGCTCGCTTCCGGGTCAACGCCTTCAACCAGAACCGCGGCGCCGGCGCCGTGTTCCGGACCATTCCGTCGAAGATCCTGACGCTCGAGCAGCTCAACACGCCCAAGGTGTTCGCCGAGCTCGCGCTGAAGCCGCGCGGCCTGGTGCTCGTCACCGGCCCGACCGGCTCGGGCAAATCGACCACGCTGGCCGCGATGGTCAACCACCTGAACGAAAACGAGTACGGCCACGTGCTGACGGTCGAAGACCCGATCGAGTTCGTGCACGAATCCAAGAAGTGCCTGGTCAACCAGCGCGAGGTCGGCCCGCACACGCTGAGCTTCGCGAACGCGCTGCGCTCGGCGCTGCGCGAAGACCCGGACTGCATCCTGGTCGGCGAAATGCGCGACCTGGAAACCATCCGCCTCGCGCTGACCGCCGCCGAGACGGGCCACCTGGTGTTCGGCACGCTGCACACCAGCTCGGCCGCCAAGACCATCGACCGCGTGGTCGACGTGTTCCCGGCCGCCGAGAAGGAAATGGTGCGTTCGATGCTGTCGGAATCGCTGATCGGCGTGATCTCGCAGACGCTGTGCAAGCTGAAGGACGGCAGCGGCCGCGCCGCGGCGCACGAGATCATGCTGGGCACCGCGGCCATCCGCAACCTGATCCGCGAGAACAAGATCGCGCAGATGTATTCATCGATCCAGACCGGCAACACCGTGGGCATGCAGACGCTCGACCAGAACCTGTCGGACCTGGTTCGCCGCAACATCATCTCGCCGGCCGAAGCGCGCTCGAAGGCGAAGTTCCCCGAAAACTTCCCCGGCTGATCCGCCCCCAGGTGCCGCGTGAAACGACTCTTTGATCGCCTGAAGCGCGGCGGCGACGACACGCCCGCGGTGTCGAAGGAAGACGCAGGCCTCAGCGAATCCGGCTTCTTCTCGACCCAGTTCGCCGACCGCGCCGAAGACACGCAGGAGCTGGCCACCTGGGCCGCGCGCGCCCCGGCGGTGGGCGCCACCCCGATCGAGCGCAAGCAGGCCGAGCCGCTGTTCGCCCGGCTGTGGGGCGCCGACCGCTACGTGGCGGCACTCAGCCCCGACGAGCTGCAGCGCATGAGCCAGTACCTGCAGTTCGTGCAGGTGCCGGCCAACAAGGAAGTGATCGGCCAGGACGAGCAGGGCGACTACATGCTGATCGTGCTCGACGGCACGCTGGCCGTCGACCGCATCCAGCCCTGGGGCGGGCGGGCCCGGCTGGCCGAGGCGCGGGCCGGCGACATGCTGGGCGAGATGTCGCTGCTCGACGCGGGCGCCCGCTTCTCCGCCTGCACCACGCTGACGCCGTGTACCCTCGCGGTGGTGGATGCGCAGCGATTGGATGAGATGATCATGTTCGAGCCGCGACTCGGCCTGGCCCTGCTGGCCTCGCTGTCGCGGCGTTTGTCATTGCGTTTGCGGCAGGTCAGCGCCCGGCTGAGTGCCTTGTTGTCCAGCACCTGACGGGCCAGAGGAAGCATCATGGAAAGAGACCAGGCATCGAAATTCGTCAACGACCTGCTGCGCCTGATGGTGTCGCGCAACGGGTCCGACTTGTTCCTCACCGCGGACTTCCCGCCGGCCATCAAGGTCGACGGCAAGGTCACCAAGGTGTCGCCGCAGCCGCTGACCGGCCAGCACACACTGGCATTGACGCGCTCGGTGATGAACGACAAGCAGGCCGCCGAGTTCGAGCGCACCAAGGAGTGCAACTTCGCGATCTCGCCGCAGGGCATCGGCCGCTTCCGCGTGAATGCCTTCGTGCAGCAGGGCCATGTCGGGCTGGTGATGCGGACGATTCCGCAGACGCTGCCGACCATCGACAGCCTGAACCTGCCGCAGGTGCTGAAGGACGTGACGATGACCAAGCGCGGTCTCGTGATCTTCGTCGGCGCCACCGGCTCGGGCAAGAGCACCTCGCTGGCGGCGATGGTCGACTTCCGCAACGAGAACTCGTACGGCCACATCATCACGATCGAAGACCCGGTCGAGTTCGTGCACCCGCACAAGAACTGCATCGTCACGCAGCGCGAGGTCGGCCTCGACACCGAGGGCTGGGGCCAGGCGCTGAAGAACACGCTGCGCCAGGCGCCCGACGTGATCCTGATGGGCGAAATCCGCGACCGCGAGACCATGGAGCACGCGGTGGCATTCGCCGAGACCGGCCACCTGTGCATGGCCACGCTGCACGCCAACAGCGCCAACCAGGCGCTCGACCGGATCATCAACTTCTTCCCCGAAGAACGCCGCGCCCAGCTGCTGATGGACTTGTCGCTGAACCTGAAATCGCTGGTGTCGCAGCGCCTGCTGCCGCGCCAGGAAGGCCGCGGGCGGATCGCCGCGGTGGAGATCATGCTGAACACGCCGCTGATCTCCGAGCTGATCTTCAAGGGCGAGGTCTCCGAGATCAAGGAGATCATGAAGAAGTCGCGCGAGCTGGGCATGCAGACCTTCGACCAGAGCCTGTTCGACCTCTACGAGAACCACCTGGTGACCTACGAAGACGCGCTGCGCAACGCCGATTCGGTGAACGACCTGCGGCTGCAGATCAAGCTGAACAGCAACCGCGCGCGCAGCAGCGACCTGTCGGCCGGCACCGAACACCTGACCATCGTCTGAGGACACGCCCGCGATGAGCACCAAGACCTACGAGCCGATCGCCGCGCAGACCGTGGCCTTCCTGGGCCTGGGCGTGATGGGCCACCCGATGGCCGGGCACCTGGCGCGCGCCGGGCACCGCGTGACCGTCTACAACCGCACCGCGGCCAAGGCGGCGCAGTGGGTGAAGGAATATGGCGGCGCGAGCGCCGCGACGCCGAAAGCCGCGGTGGCCGGCGCCGACCTGGTGTTCGCCTGCGTCGGCAACGACGACGACCTGCGCGCGGTGACCACCGGGCCCGAAGGCGCCTTCGCCGGCATGAAGCCGGGGGCGATCTTCGTCGACCACACCACCGCCTCGGCCGAGGTGGCGCGCGAGCTCGATGCCGCCGCCCGCCCGCTCGGCCTGCACTTCATCGATGCGCCGGTGTCCGGCGGCAACCTGGGCGCGATCAACGGCGCGCTGACCGTGATGTGCGGCGGTGAGGCCGGCGCGTTCGCGAAGGCCCAGCCGGTCGCGATGGCGTTTGCGAAGGCCGTCACGCTGCTCGGCGAGAGCGGTGCCGGCCAACTGGCCAAGATGGTGAACCAGATCTGCATCGCCGGGCTGGTGCAGGGCCTGGYCGAGGCGGTCGCGTTCGGCCAGAAGGCCGGGCTCGACATGAAGGCCGTGCTCGGCGTGATCGGCAAGGGCGCCGCGCAGAGCTGGCAGATGGACAACCGCGGGCCGACGATGATCGACGGCAAGTTCGACTTCGGCTTCGCGGTCGACTGGATGCGCAAGGACCTGGGCCTGGTGCTCGACGAGGCCAAGCGCAACGGCGCGCGGCTGCCGGTCACCGCGCTGGTCGACCAGTTCTATGCCGACGTGCAGGCCACCGGCGGCCAGCGCTGGGACACCTCCAGCCTCATCACCCGACTCAAGTAAGGCCCGTCAAGGCCTGCTCTGATCAGGGCTTGTTCGACGACGTCGCCGGCTTCGGCGGGTCGGCCGGGCGCAGCCGCGCGAGTTCGTCTTCGCTGACGATCTCGAACACCCGCACCACCTTCTGCACGCCGCTGATGCTGCGCGCCAGGTCGGTCGCGCGGTCGGCCTCGCGCTGCGTGACGACGCCCATCAGGTAGACGGTGCCGCGCTCGGTGACCACCTTGAACGCGTTGGCCATCACGTCGCGCGCATCGATCAGCGTCGCCTTGACCTTGCTGGTGAGCAGCGCATCGCTCGCGCCGCTGCGGCTGAAGGTGTTGTTGCCGGCCAGCGTGATCTCGTTGACGACGGTGCGCACGTTCTCGAGCTGCGTCACGGCCTGTTCGGCGGCGGCTTTCTCGGTGTCGGTCTGCACCTCGCCGGTCAGCAGCACCATGCGGTTGTAGCTGGTGATGCTGACGCGCGATTTCTGCTGATCGGTGACCTCGCTCAGGCGCTTGCCGCCCTTCAGCTCGATGGACTGGTCTTCGATCTGGGCGCCGGAGGTGCGGCGGTCGGTCGCGACCAGCGTGCCGCCGACCATCGCGCCGCCGATGAAGAAGGCGGCGCAGCCGGACAGGCTGGAGGTGGCCACGACGGCGGCCACGACGACGGTGAGGGGAGAAAAGCGAGAGAGGGACGAGAGAGACTTCATGTGTTTTCCTGTTCACCCAGCAATTGCAGATCGACCGCATCGCACAGGCAATGCAGCGCGAGGATGTGGACTTCCTGGATGCGCGCGGTGCGTTCGTGGGGCACGCAGATGTGCACGTCGGTTTCGGTGAGTTCGCCCGCCATCTTGCCGCCACCGCGGCCGGTGAGGGCGATCACGGTCATCTCCTTCGCGTGGGCGGCCTCGACCGCGGCCAGCACGTTGGCGGAGTTGCCGCTGGTGGTGATCGCGATCAGCACGTCGCCGGGGGCGCCGAGCGCCTGCACCTGCTTCGAGAAGATCACGTTGAAATCGTAGTCGTTGCCGATCGCCGTCAGGATCGACGTGTCGGTGGTCAGCGCGATCGCGGCGAGGCCAGGGCGTTCGCGCTCGAAGCGGCCGACGAACTCGGCCGCGAAGTGTTGGGCATCGCTCGCCGAGCCGCCGTTGCCGCAGGCCAGCACCTTGCCGCCGGAGGTGATGCTGCCGACGACGGCACTGACGGCATCGGCGATGGGACGGGAGAGGATCTCGGCGGCGGCGTACTTCAGGTCGGCGCTGTCGAAGAATTGTTGCTGGATTCGTTGTTCAAGCATGGGCATGGATCATATGACACGGGTGCACCAGCTTGGTTCCGAGGGGTGTGACCGCCCGCTCAACCCCTTTCAACCTGCATCGAAGGCCGCCTTCAGCCATTCCAGGTGCTCGCCATCGATGGCCACCACGTCGAAGCGGCAGGGCGGCAGGGTCGGGTAGCTGCGCAGGAAATGGTGCGCCGCGAAGATGACACGACGTTGCTTGATGCCCCCGACGCTTGCTGCCGCGCCGCCGTGGCCGAGCCGGGCGCGGGCCCGCACCTCGACGAACACCAGCGTGCCGTCGCGCTCGCGCAGGATCAGGTCGACCTCGCCGCCGCGGGCGCGCGGGCCGGCCGCGACCCGATAATTGCGCCGCACCAGCACGAGGCCGTGACGCAGCAGGTGCGCGAGCGCCCGGGCCTCGCCGTCGTCTCCCACCTCCTTCGTCGTCTGGACCATCGTGACCCTGGACTCATCGTTGTTGCTGAAGGCTGCCGAAGCGGCGGCGGGCGCGCAGCAGTATCCCGCCGGCGCGCTCTATGTGGTCGCGACGCCGATCGGCAACCTGGCCGACATCACCTTGCGCGCGATCCACGTGCTGTCGCTGGTCGACGCGGTGGCCTGCGAGGACACGCGGCACAGCGCGCAGCTGATGCGCCACCTGGGGCTCGACAAGCCGCTGCTCGCGGTGCACGAGCACAACGAGCGCGAGGCGGCGCAGGCGGTGCTGGCACGGCTGGCGCGGGGTGAGCGGGTGGCGTATGTGAGCGATGCGGGGACGCCGGCGGTGAGCGATCCGGGGGCGGTGCTGGTGGCTGCTGCGCAGGGGGCGGGGTACCGGTGCGTGCCGCTCCCGGGCGCCAGCAGTGCGTTGGCGGCGTTGAGCGTGGCGGGGGATGCCGTCACGGGCGGCTTCGAGTTCGTCGGCTTCCTGCCGGCGAAGGGTGGGGAGCGGCAGCGTGCGCTGTCTGCGGTGGCGGCGCGTGCCACTGCGCAGGTGCTGTTCGAGGCGCCGCATCGGATCGAGGCGTTGGCAACCGCGATGGCCGCCGCGTGCGGTGCGCGACCGCTGACGGTGTGCCGCGAGCTGACCAAGCAGTTCGAGGGCGTCGCGACGATGCCGGCCGATCAACTGCCGGCATGGCTTGCCGCGGACGCCAACCGCGTGCGTGGCGAATTCGTGCTCGTGCTCCATGGGCAAGCGCAGGCCGTCGGCGATGACGAAGCGCACGCCACCACGACGCTGCAAACACTGCTCGCGGAATTGCCACTCAAGCAAGCCGTGTCGCTGGCGGCCAGCCTGACGGGTCAACCCCGCAATGTGCTGTATGAGCAGGCGCTGCGGCTCAAGCGCGAAGGCGAGGGTGCCGGCGAGGTGTGAGCTATTGCTGGCGATGTTCGTCCTCCAGTTGCAGGATGCCGATCATCTCGTCGATCTCCTCGTAAGCGTTCGCCTTCGCTCCCTCTTCGTCCCGAGCATGTTCGGAACGAGCGCCGTGGAAGGTCCTCGCCGCCAGTTGGTCCCTCTTCTGCTGAAGCAGTCCCAGGCCTTGCTTCGCTGCCTCGTACTGGCGCTTGAGGCCGTCGACCTCCTCGCGCTTGAAGCCGAGCTTGAGATCCAGGTATTCCAAACGCGCATTGGCAGGATCACCCCGCGTCGCCGTGGAAACCTCGGAACGGCCTGGCATGAGGCGGCGCGACTCGCGCGGGGTCTTGCTCCTTGGACTTGCCACGCGCGGCGTATCGGGAAGGACACGCGGCGTCGACGCCAGCACCGGCTTCTTCGCGCCATGGCGGTGTGGCGACGTGGCGGGTCGTGGTGATTGCGAGATGCGCGGAGAAGGATGGGAAGCCTTGTCTTCGGCGGGCAGGTCCAACGGAGGAATTCCCAGTCGTGTCAACTGCTGCTTCTGCGCCAAGATCTGATCCTGCGTCAGATCTTTGACAGTCAATCCCTCGTTCTCCGATCCCCCCGCCTCTTCTTCCAGCTTCTTCCTTTGCGCCTTCGTCAGCCTCACGGGTGTGATAACCACTTCCTGCCCTCGTGGCACTTCCAACTTCTTGAAGCCACCCATCTGAGACACGACGGTGTCCTTGGAATTCCTGCGTTCCAGGGAGAGCTTCTTCACACTCTTCTTGCTGGCTGTCTTCTCCGGCGAGCGCGGGCTCTTGATGATCCGTGGCGATGCTGGTGGAAACCGGGTGGTGCTCAAGGAAACTCCTGTCGTGCCGTGGGTGGGTCGTCCAGCACGCGACAGCTGGAACCCACCCTGAGTAACAGTGCCAGATGAACGGTTCCGTCCGTCCTCGTTCATCGTTCCCTGCATTCCCCTGAGCGCCAAAGCCCGTCCCGGCAAGCTTTCGTGCGCACGCTCCTAGAATGCCCCACCACCCCACAGGAGCCGCCGCCATGATCTCGCGCGAACCCACCCTCGAACGACTGGCCGTTGCCCGCTCGCTGCTGCTCGAACCCTTCGGCCTGACCGATGCCACGCTCTCGCAGGCCCTGCAGGCCATCGCGACGCACCGCATCGACGACGCCGACCTCTACTTCCAGTACACGCGCAGCGAAGGCTGGAGCCTCGAGGAAGGCATCGTGAAGAGCGGCAGCTTCGGCATCGACCAGGGCGTCGGCGTGCGCGCGGTGGCCGGCGAGAAGACTGCCTTCGCCTACTCCGACGACATCTCCGAGGCCGCGCTGCTCGATGCGGCCGCCACCGTGCGCACCATCGCCGCGGCCGGCCAGAGCCGCACGGTCAAGATCGGCGGCACGCCGAAGATCGCCGGCAGCCGCGTGCTCTATGCGCCGATGGACCCGATCGCCACGCTCGACAGCACGCAGAAGGTCGCGCTGCTGGAGCGCGTCGAGAAGCTCGCCCGCGCCAAGGATCCGCGCATCAAGCAGGTGATGGCCGGCATCGCCGCCGAATACGACGTGGTGCTGGTCGCCCGTGCCGACGGCACGCTGGCCGCCGACGTGCGGCCGCTGGTGCGGCTGTCGGTCACCGTGATCGCCGAGCAGACCATCGCCGGCGAGGTGCGCCGCGAGGTCGGCTCCGGCGGCGGCGGCGGCCGCTTCGGGCTCGGCTACTTCCACGACAACATCATCGAGAGCTACGTCAACGATGCCGTCAAGGCGGCCCTCACCAACCTCGAATCGCGCCCGGCCAAGGCCGGCGAGATGAGCGTCGTGCTCGGCCCGGGCTGGCCCGGCGTGCTGCTGCACGAGGCCATCGGCCACGGGCTCGAGGGCGACTTCAACCGCAAGGGCTCCAGCGCCTTCAGCGGCCGCATCGGCCAGCGCGTGGCGGCCAAGGGCGTCACCGTGCTCGACGACGGCACGCTGCCCGACCGCCGCGGCTCGCTGAACGTCGACGACGAAGGCAATGCCACGCAGCGCAACGTGTTGATCGAGGACGGCATCCTGAAGGGCTACATCCAGGATTCGATGAACGCCCGCCTGATGGGCGTCGCGCCGACCGGCAACGGCCGCCGCGAGAGCTATGCGGCCGTGCCGATGCCGCGCATGACCAACACCTACATGCTGGGCGGCGACAAGACCAAGGAAGAGATCATCGCCGGCCTGAAGCGCGGGCTGTACGCCACCAACTTCGGCGGCGGGCAGGTCGACATCACCAGCGGCAAGTTCGTGTTCTCCGCGTCGGAAGCCTTCTGGGTCGAGAACGGCAAGATCCAGTACCCGGTGAAGGGCGCCACCATCATCGGCAACGGCCCCGACGCGCTGACCCGCGTCAGCATGATCGGCAACGACATGAAGCTCGACACCGGCGTCGGCGTGTGCGGCAAGGAAGGGCAGAGCGTGCCGGTGGGGGTGGGGCAGCCCACCTTGCGCATCGACAAGATGACGGTGGGCGGGACGGCCTGACGGGCGGCGCCAAGCGCCAAGCGCCGGGCCGTCACAGCTGGCTCGGGGGCTGCATGTCGCTCCGCCCGCTGGGCAGCGGGGGCTTGACGGCTGGCGGCTTCGGTGGCGGCAGGTTCAATTCCGCCGCCAAGGTCAGGAGTTCGTTGTCAATGCGGTGCAGTGCCTGCACCAACGGTTTCCGCTCCTCCATCAGCGCCCAGTACCTCCGCTGATCCTTGGTTCGCTTCGATTCGGAGCGTGCGGTCTGCGAGGCTCTGGGGCTCACATTGATCTGGTCGGACGTGCTGCGCGGTGACAGTGACCATCGAACCGTACGCATCGATCGCTTCTTCTCGGGAGGCAATTTTCTCAGCGGAGGCAATGTGACGGAGACGGGCCGCCGATCGCCCTGCCGCAGCGCAGCCACCTTCTGCTGGAGCGCCGCGATCTCTTCTGCACAGGCCTTGCGGGGAGAGGTTTTCAGCTGCGCGATCTGCCCCTCGTAATCTGATATTTTTTCGGCCAGTTTCGCGTCCAACCGCACCTGGCGTTCCGCATCGATCGTGAGCGAGTCGGTGACCAGGGCGGACACCGTGTGCCTTGCATTCGATATCGCCGTCTTCTGCGCCGATGCGCTGGTCGGCGAGGGCGGTGGCGAAGACTGCTCGGTCGCCGGTGAACTGCTGCGTTTGCGTTCGATGGTGTTGAAGGCCATGGTGCATGAGGTAGTTGCGATGCCAACGCCCGCGCACTGCGTTGCATCGCGACGTTCCATCGCCATGCCCGCGGCGTTGCCCACTCTGTGCCCGCGCCGCGGGATTCGTTCCGTCAGGCCACCCGCACGCTCAACACCGGCAAGCCCGCGATCTCCCCCTGCATCACATCCCCCGGCACCACCGGCCCCACATTCTCCGGCGTGCCGCTGAAGATGATGTCGCCGGGCTTCAGCTCGAAGGCCTGCGAGAGCTTGCTGATCTGCTCGGCCACGCTCCAGATCATCTGCTTCAGGTCGGCGTTCTGCTTGAGCTGGCCGTTCACCTTCAGCGTGATCGAGCCCTGCGTGAAATGCCCGACCTGCGCCACGCGGTGGATCGGCCCGATCGGTGCCGAGCGGTCGAAGCTCTTGCCGATCTCCCACGGCTTCTTCTCGTCGCCCATCGCGCGTTGCAGGTCGCGGCGCGTCATGTCCAGCCCGATCGCATAGCCGTAGACGAGATCGAGCGCCTGCTCCGGCGGCACGTTGCGCCCGCCGCGGTGCAGCGCCGCGACGAGCTCGATCTCGTAGTGGTAGTTCTTCGTCAGCGGCGGGTACGGGTGCTCGCCGGTGCTGCCGGGCGCGACGAACTGCACCGCATCGCTCGGCTTCTGGAAGAAGAACGGCGGCTCGCGGGTCGGATCCGACCCCATCTCGCGCGCATGCGCCGCGTAGTTGCGGCCGATGCAGTAGATGCGGCGCACCGGGAACAGCTCGGCGCTGCCGACCACCGGCAGCGTCGGCTGCGGCACGTCGAACGCGGTCTTCGCGCCGCCGGCCGCACCGACACGGCTGTCGGTGGCGCAACCGGCCACGGCGCCCAGGCCCATCACGGCGCTGGTGGAAATCAGGTGTCGTCGGTCCATGCTTGTCTCCTGTCTTGTCGGCAAACCGCCATTGACCCGCGCCCGCGCAGCGCTGTCAATTTCCCCGCGACGGCAAACACCTGTGCAAAAAACGAGCTTGACGGCCGATCCGGAGGCCGTGCTACATTCGCGCCCATGCGTTTCGTCCCGTCCTTCTTCTTTGCCTACTTTTGGTTCTCGCACCGCCCGGCGGAGGAGAGGTCAGCGCGTAGGCTGTAAGACACAAACGCAAAGAACTCACCAAACCGCCGGGCTCCCCCGGCGGTTTTTTTTTGCCCTCCCGAAGTTCCACCTTCCCATCCCAGCAGGAGATCACGCCCATGAACGCCAAGTCCGCCAGCGCCACGGAGGGTTGGTATGCGCCCATCGACAAGACAGGCCAGACCGACGACGAAAGGATCCAGGACGTGACTCCGCTGCCCCCGCCCGAACACCTGGTTCGCTTCTTCCCGATCCGCGGCACGGCCGCCGAAACGCTGATCGCCGACACCCGCCAGCGCATCAAGAACATCGTCGCCGGCCGTGACGACCGCCTGCTCGTCGTGATGGGACCGTGCTCGATCCACGACCCGGTCGCCGCCGTCGAGTACGCCCGCAAGCTGCGCGAGCAGCGCCTGAAGTACGCCGACACGCTCGAGATCGTGATGCGCGTCTACTTCGAGAAGCCGCGCACCACCGTCGGCTGGAAGGGCCTGATCAACGACCCCTACCTCGACGAGAGCTACCGCATCGACGAGGGCCTGCGCATCGCGCGCCAGCTGCTGACCGAGATCAACCGACTGGGCATGCCGGCCGGCAGCGAGTTCCTCGACGTGATCTCGCCGCAGTACATCGGCGACCTGATCTCCTGGGGCGCGATCGGCGCGCGCACCACCGAGAGCCAGGTGCACCGCGAACTGGCCTCGGGCCTGTCGGCGCCGATCGGCTTCAAGAACGGCACCGACGGCAACATCCGCATCGCCACCGACGCGATCCAGGCCGCGGCCCGCGCGCACCACTTCCTGTCGGTGCACAAGAACGGCCAGGTCGCGATCGTCGAGACGCGCGGCAACCCCGACTGCCACGTGATCCTGCGCGGCGGCAAGACGCCCAACTACGACGCCGTCCACGTCGAGGCGGCCTGCAAGGACCTCGAAGCCGCGAAGCTGAACCCGTCGCTGATGGTCGACTGCTCGCACGCCAACAGCAGCAAGCAGCACGAGCGCCAGATCGACGTCGCGCGCGACATCGCCGGCCAGGTCGCCGGCGGCAGCCGCCGCATCTTCGGCGTGATGGTCGAGAGCCACCTGAACGCCGGGGCGCAGAAGTTCAGCGCCGGCAAGGACGATCCGGCCCAGCTCGCCTACGGCCAGAGCATCACCGACGCCTGCATCGGCTGGAACGATTCGCTGACGGTGCTCGACGTGCTGCACCACGCGGTCAAGGCGCGCCGCAGCTGAGCCGCACCCAAGCGCAGCATATCTGCGCATGTAAGGGCGGTCACGCAGATGTAGCGCGGGTAAGCCCTGGCAAGAAGACTGGCCCTGGCGCAGCGAATCGGGTGCAATCGGCGTCCGATCCACTTGCCCGGGGGCACGCCATGACCACGCCGCACCGCATTCGCAGCAGCCTGCTGGCCCTGACGCTGGGTGGCGCGGCGCTGCTGGCCTCGGCCGTGACGCCGGCGGCCGAGCCCTCGGCCAAGGACAAGGCCGCGATGGAGGCCGTGTTCACCCGCGTCGACGTGAACGGCGACGGCAAGCTGTCGCGCGAGGAAGCCGAACGCCTGCCGGTGATCGCGTCGATGTTCGACAAGCTGGATGCCGACCACGACGGCCAGCTGACGCTCGCGGAGTTCGCGGTCGGGTACTACGCGGCGCCCTGACCGCGCGGCTCAGTCCGCGTCGCGTGCCAGCCGCTCGCTGCGCCAGTACACGTCGTCGCCGCCCAGCCCGTCGAGGTTGGCGCGGTTCAGCACGCGCGCCAGCACGAACAGCAGGTCGCTCAGCCGGTTCAGGTACTGCCGCGGCTCGGCCCGCACCGCTTCTTGCGCCCCCAGCGCCACCACCGCGCGCTCGGCGCGCCGCGCGATGGTGCGCCCCACGTGCGCGATCGCCGCGCTGCGCGTGCCCGCCGGCAGGATGAACTCCTTCAGCCGGGGCAGCGCGGCATTGTGGTGGGCCAGCGCCTCGTCCAGGCGCAGCACCGCATCGCCCTTCAGCAGCTCGTAGCCGGGGATCGACAACTCGCCGCCGAGGTTGAACAGCTCGTGCTGGATCACGACCAGCAGCTCGCGCACCTCGTCGGGCAGCGGCTCGGCGAGCAGCACGCCGAGCGTGGAGTTCAACTCGTCGACATCGCCCATCGCCTGCACGCGCAGGTGGTCCTTCGGCACGCGCGTGCCGTCGCCGAGGCCGGTGCTGCCGTCGTCACCGGTGCGGGTGGCGATCTGGGTGAGTCGATTCGCCATCTCAGGGCTGCTGCTGCGGTTGCGCCTGGATCTGTGCCGCCTTGGCGCGCATCGTGTACTGCTGGTAGGCCGGCAGCGCCATCGCCGCGACGATGCCGAGCACGAAGAACGCCGGGAAGACCCAGGCCAGGATCTTCACCGCGCGGGTGTTCGGCGGCGGCGGTGCGCCGTACTCGTTGCGGCCCGGCGTGCCGGCCTTGAAGAGCCAGATCAGCGCGACAAAGGGAATGATCGCGAGCAGCACCGTCCAGCCGGTCCAGCCCATGTCGTGCGAGCGCTGGATCATCATCATGACGGCCCAGACCGCGTAGACGATGCCGACCACGGCATAGATCGCCATCGCCACGAACGGCGAATTGGTCAAGGCCATGATCAGGCCGGCCACGAGGAACACCGGCAGCATCAGCAGGTAGCTGGCACCGAGGTAGGCCAAATAGCGCAGGCGGCCGATGCGGCCACGCGCGGACCACAGGTTGATCGGCTGGACCTCGCCCGAAGCTCGGTCGATGTCGGCAACGGCCGCACGCGGCGGCTGGTACGGATTGGCAGAGGGATTGGCAGTGGCCATGCGGAAGTTCTCCTCGGGATGATGTGATGTTGTGGGCCGGAAACCGGCGCGGCCATCGTAGCGGAGCGCCCCTGCGGCGCCTAGCACCCCCGAGTGGGGATTCTTGGGGGATGAAGCGAATGGATGAGGCGACCTACAGCAGCCGCGACCGCTTCACCGCGTGGTACCGGTTCACCAGCGCCACCGGCAGGTCGCGCGGCTCCACGTCGACCGACAGCGCGTCCTGCCCGGTCACGCGCCGGAAGGCATCGCGCCGCGCCTGCTCGAACCAGTGCGCACCGGCCACCTCGACCGCCCGTTCGGCCACCCCCAGCGGCTGGCCCGCGATCTCGCGCAGCACCCGCTCGCGCAGGCTCGCCACCAGCACCAGGTGGCGCGTGCGCATCAGCTTCAGCGCCGGCACCAGCTCGGCCGCATCCTCGTCGCGGAAGTTGGTCAGCATGATCACCAGCGCGCGCTTGCGCTGCAGCCGCATCACGTCGCGCGCCGCCTCGAGGTAGTCGGAGTGGTCGGTGCCGGGCTCGATGTCGTACAGCCGCGCCATCATCGCGTTCAGCGTCGCCGCCCCCTTGCGCGGCGCGAAGCGGCGCTGCTGCCCCGGCGCATGGCCGAAGCTCAGCGCGCCGACCTCGTCGCCCTCCTTCAGCGCGACGTGGGTCAGCAGCATCAGCGCGTTCAGCGCCTGGTCGAAGTGGCCGCCGTCGGCGCTCGTCGCCCCTTCGTCGGCGCGCATCCGCCGGCCGCAGTCGAGCAGGAACAGCACGCACTGGTCGCGCTCGTCCTGGAACTGCCGCACGATCGGCCGGCCGTGGCGCAGCGTCGCCTTCCAGTCGATGTGGCGCACCGGGTCGCCGCTCTGGTAGTCGGCGAGCTGCTTGAAGTCGGTGCCCTCGCCGCGCTGCGCATAGGTCTTGATGCCGATCTGCGACAGCCGCCGGTCGCCGGCCAGCCACGCATAGCGCGCGACCGCCGCGAAGTTCGGGTACACGTGCAGCAGCTGCGGCTCGCCCAGCAGGTGCAGCCAGTCGAAGCTGCCGCCGCGCGAGCGCAGCCGCAGCTGGGTGCCGCCGAAGCGCACCGGGCCGCGCCGGCGCGGCGTCACGCGGTAGCGCAGCTCGATGCGCCGGCGCCCCGGCAGGCGGAAGCTGCGTGGCAGGCCGTCGAAGTCGAGCGTGCCGTCCAGCTCGTCGAACACGCTGCCGCGCCAGCCCAAGGTCGCCACGTTGAYGAGGTTGAGCACCAGCTCGCGCGGCACGCCGATCGCGAGCGCCTGCGGCAGCCGCCGCTCCAGCCGCAGCGGCGCGCGCGCCCAGCTGCGGCGCGTGTGCCACAGGTCGGCCAGCGCCCAGGCCAGCCCCGCGGCCGCGAGCACGCCGGCCGCGACCGACACCCACGCCGACGGCACGCCGGCCAGCAGCGCCACCGCACTCGCGAGCGCGGCGGCGGCCACCACCATCACGGCGGCGCGGCTCGGGATCAGGCGCAGGCGCATCGGCGGCCGTTCACAGGCGCGGCGCGGCCACGCTGTCGACCATCGCGGCCAGCAGCTCGCCGAGCGCGCGGCCTTCGAGTTGGGCATCGGGCGCCAGCATCACGCGGTGGCGCAGGGCCGGCAGCGCATGCTGCTTCACGTCGTCGGGCGTCACGAAATCGCGCGCCTGCATCATCGCGGTCGCCCGCGCTGCGCGCACCAGCGCGATCGCGCCGCGCGGGCCGGCACCGGCCGACAGGCCCGGCCACACGCGCGTCGCGCGGGCCAGCCGCACCGCGTAGTCGAGCACCTTGTCGTCGACGCGGATGAACGACACCAGGCGCTGCAGCGCGAGCACCGAGCGCTCGTCCAGCCGCGGCGCGATCGCGTCGAGCGGCAGCTGGTCGCCGGCCAGCTGCTCGGTGGTGCGGCGCACGATCGCGGTCTCCTCGTCCTGCGACGGGTAGCCGATGTCGATCTTGAACAGGAAGCGGTCGAGCTGCGCCTCGGGCAGCGGGTAGGTGCCCTCGGTGTCGACCGGGTTCTGCGTCGCGAGCACCATGAACGGCTTGTCCAGCGGCAGCGTCTGGCCCTCGATCGTCACCTGGTACTCCTGCATCACCTCCAGCAGCGAGCTCTGCGTCTTGGCCGGCGCGCGGTTGATCTCGTCGGCCAGCAGCAGGTTGGTGAAGACCGGCCCGCGGTGCACGCGCAGCGCGCCGACCGGCGAGCCCGCCTCGGCGCGCGCCTCCAGCACCGCATGGCCGGTGATGTCCGACGGCATCAGGTCGGGCGTGAACTGCACGCGTGCGTAGTTCAGCGACAGCGACTTTGCCAGCGTGCGCGCGAGCAGCGTCTTGCCGAGGCCGGGCACGCCTTCGATCAGCACGTGGCCGCT
Source organism: Rhizobacter sp. P3_B12 (assembly GCF_056402895.1). NCBI lineage: Bacteria > Pseudomonadati > Pseudomonadota > Betaproteobacteria > Burkholderiales > Sphaerotilaceae > Rhizobacter > Rhizobacter sp. P3_B12. Next base: position 20,988 of record NZ_JBFUGN010000014.1, read on the forward strand.
GGCCATCAGCGCGACCAGGCACTGATCCACCGCCTGCTGCTGGCCGACGACGGCCTTGCCGACCTCGCTGCGCAGTTCGTTCAGCAGCTCGGCGGCACGGGTCAGGTCGGTGGGTTTGATCTGCATGGAGGGTCCTCAGGAAGCGGTGTGCGGTGCGCGCCCGGCCGAAGCCTGCAAACGGCGGCGCGCGGTTTCCAACAGTTCGAGCACGGGCGGCAGGTCGATGCGGCGGCGCGGGATGCCGCGGTCGAGCGCGAGGCCGAGCGCCGCAGCGTCCAGCCCGGTCAGCTTCGCGATCGCCGAGGCGCGGGCGCTGCGCTCGAGTTCGTCGTAGCGCATCACGTGCAGGCGCGCGGTCTCGTCGAGCGCACGCACCTGCGCCGCGTGCAGGCCGAGCGGGCCGTGGCGCCACAGGAAGCGCGCGGTGCCGGTGACCTGCTCGACCATCGAGCGGCGGCCGGGCGGCGTCGGCACCGTCAGCGGGCCGAAGCG
>NZ_JBFUGN010000015.1:0-20846 GCF_056402895.1 Rhizobacter sp. P3_B12
CCGTCACGGTGGCCTGCTGTGTCAGGTCGCCTTCAGCAACCGTCTGCAGTTCGTTCATCAATCGCAGAATGGCCGCCTGGTTCGCGTCGTTGACGCGCTTGGCTTCCTGTTCCTGGCGTTCTGCTTCGAGCCGCTGGTTCTCGGCGAGCGCGGCACGTTGCGCCTGGTCTCGCACATACAGCTGCAGGAAGCCCGCACCGCCGAGGGCCAGCACGACGGCCGACAGCACCAGCAGGCCCAGGTTCACGACGTTGAAGCCGGTGACGGTGGACAGGCGGTCCTGCACCGTCTCAAGGCCCTTGCGCAGCGGTTCGCTGTCGCCAATGATCGCGGACTGCGCTTCACGGGCCGACACCAGGCCCTGCAGGTTGCCCAGAATCGAGCTGGCCTGGGTGCGCGTCTCTTCGTATTGCTTCAGCAGCGCGGTCAGGCGCTCCTTGGTCTGCGGGTCCTTGGTGCCCGGCAGGCGCAGTTCGGCGTTGCCGTTCGACAGGCCGTCGGCGATTTCGCGGAACGAGTTCAGGTCCTTGCCCAGCAGGAACACGGCCTCGGGGCTCACGCCTTCCATGGTCAGGAATTCGTTGGCCGACTTGCCGATGCGCTGCGTCAGCATCACGAGCTGGCCGACGGCCGACAGCTCGGCCGGCGAGGCTTCCTGCTGCAGCTTCAGCGACGACACCGTCTCGGCGATTTCCAGCAGGTCGGACGACTGGCGGTTGATCGCGCGCAGCGCTTGGCCGACCTGCGTCAGGATCTTCTGCTGCGCGAGCACGGTGTTCGCGTTCTTCTCGGCGCGGTCGATCAGCGGCAGCAGCGGCTCCAGCGTGTCCTGCACGACGCCCGGCGCCGCATCGACGTTCTGGTCACCCTTGGCCAGGCCGCGCACGTTGCGCGCCAGCACCTCGGTACTTTCCTTCACCTCGGGGAAGGCCTGCGCGCTGCCGATCAGGGCCTGCGACACCGACTTCGCCAGACGCTGCGACTGCATCAGCGCCTGACCGGAGTAGCCCACCTGGGCAGCGCCCTTGTTGGCCTGGTTCAGCGAGCTGATCGTCATGCCGACCAGGCCGACGAGGCCGAGCAGCACCATGACGCCCAGCACGCGCTGCTGCTGTCCGACCGGCCGGTTGCCGATCAGCGGCACGCCGGTGCCGGACATCAGCGCGGCGTTGTCGCCGCTCGGCAGCCGGGTTTCGGAGAAATCGGCGAGTTCGGACGGCGCAGCCTCCGAGATGATCGACGAGTCGAGGTTCACCGTGTTGGCGCCACCGTCCGGCCGCCCATCGTCACCGTGCCCCAGGTCGAGGCCGGCCACGTCGTCCAGCGCAACGGCACCGTCGGCGCCATATGCGTCGTCACGGCCTTTGCCCTTGCCTTTGATTTTGTTCAGGAAGCTCATAGGTGCCTCGTTGCGTCGTCTTGGGTAATGCAGTCAGGAGGGCCGGCGCGGGTGCGCCTCAGCCTGCGATCTTCAGGAAAGCGGCCTCGGTGGCCAGCTGTGCCAGGTTCAATTCGCGCCAGAGGCGTTTGCCTTCGTCGCGGTAATGCGTTCCGACGAAAGCCGGCTTGGCCTGTCCGTCGTCGGGTTCGGGCGTCAGCTGCTGCAGGTTGCGCAGGCCGGCGAGCCGGTCCACCAACACCGCGCAGTTGATGTTCAGTTCGGAGTTGAACGCGACGAACCAGGACTGCTCGCGCACCGGCTCGTTGCCGCGCACGCCCAGGAAGCCGGCCAGGTCGACCACCCCGTGCAGCCGGCCGCGCAGGTTGGCCACGCCCATGAACCAGCGGCTGGTGTACGGCACCGGCATGGCAGGCGCGAACGGGAAGATTTCACCGGCCTCCTGCAGCGGGAACAGGAACCCGTGGCTGCCGCACTCGACGGCCAGCCAGGCGCGGCCGCGCTCCTGCGTACGCGCCGCCTGCAGCCTTTCGGCCAGGCGACTTTGCAGTTCGCGCAATGCTTCCTTGTTGGCCATTCAGTTCTCTGCCTGCGGGGCGACGTGTGACGGTGAGGTGGGGGGACGGATGCCGGCGGCGTTCAATCGAACGCGCGGATCTTCGACACCAGCTCGTCGGCGTCGACGGGCTTGACGATGTAGTCGCGTGCGCCCTGGCGCATGCCCCACACCTTGTCGGTTTCCTGGTTCTTGCTGGTGCACATGATCACCGGCACGTCGGTGAAGCGCGGGTCGCGCGTGATCGCACGGGTCAGCTGGAAGCCGTTCTGGCCGGGCATGACCACGTCCATCAGGATCAGGTCGGGCTTTTCCTCGCCCAGCCGGCGCATCGCGTCTTCGCCGTTCTCGGCAGTTCGCACCGCGTAGCCGCGCTTGGTCAGCAGCTCCGACAGGTAGTGCAGTTCGGTCTTCGAATCGTCGACCAACAGAATCTTCTGAATCGCCATCGTCTTACTCCTTCAACTCTCTTGCAGGGCAACGTTACCGGGAAACAGCAGGTGTGCGCATCAGGCGCGGGCCGGCCGGTGCTGTGCCACGGCTTGCAGCAACTGGTCCTTGGTGAACGGCTTCGTGAGGTAGTCCTCCGAGCCGACCATCCGTCCGCGTGCCTTGTCGAACAGGCCGTCCTTCGAGGACAGCATGATGACCGGCACGTCGGCAAATTTCGCGTTTCGCTTGATGATGGCGCAGGTCTGATACCCGTCCAGGCGCGGCATCAGGATGTCGCAGAAGATCAGGTCCGGGGCGTGGTCGTTGACCTTGGACAGCGCGTCGAAACCATCTTCCGCGAGCAGCACGGTATGGCCGCCCTGCTTCAGGAAGATCTCCGCGCTGCGGCGGATCGTGTTGCTGTCGTCGATCACCAGCACCTTGATGCCTGCGATGGCTTCATTGCTCACCGAGAATCCCCTCAATGACTGAATGCGGCCGTGGCACCTGCCCGGCACGCCATGTAAGAGCCTCAGCGACCATCAGATCTGGACCATTTCGAAATCTTCCTTGCGTGCGCCGCATTCCGGGCAGGTCCAGTTCATGGGAACGGATTCCCATGCGGTGCCCGGTGCGATACCGTGTTCAGGATCCCCTGCAGCTTCGTCGTAAATCCACCCGCAGATCAGGCACATCCAGGTTCGGGTACCGCTGAGGTCATTGCTCACTTTGTTTTTGTCGCTTCACTACAATGAGAAAAGATTGTAGCGACGCAGATTGACAAAAAACCATTGATTCCTGGGCACCTACGCCACATTCCTCACATTTTTCTAGAAGTCAGTGCCGGCAAACCCGACTCGTCTTCACCTTCCTGACGGACCCCCCATGACCCCAGACGCCCCCCCCGCGGACCCTCAGGCCGACCCGAACCAGGAAGCGCCCGCACCCGCCTGCGTGATGACATTCAACGCGAGCGACCCGAGCGGCGCCGGCGGCCTGGCCGGCGATGTCGCGACCATTGCGGCGATGGGCGCGCATGCGCTGCCGGTGGTCACCTCGATCGTGCTGCGTGACACCGCCGAGGTATTCGACCACAGCGCGATCGACGCCGACGTGGTGGTCGAGCAGGCCCGCAGCATCCTCGAGGACGTGAGCATCGCCGCCTGGAAGGTCGGCTTCCTCGGGTCCGCCGAGGGCGTCAGCGCGGTCGCCGAGGTGCTGTCCGACTACCCCGAGGTGCCGCTGGTCGCCTACATGCCGAACCTGTCGTGGCTCGAAGAGGACGACCAGCAGGCCTACCTCGACGCGTTCCGCGAGCTGGTGCTGCCGCAGACCGAGGTGCTGGTCGGCAGCCACCAGACGCTGACCGATTTCCTGCTGCCCGAGTGGAGCAGCGAGCGCCCGGCCTCGCCGCGCGAGCTGGCGGTGGCCGCGGCGCAGCACGGCACGCGCTTCGTGCTGGTCACGAGCGTGCCGCTGCCCGACCAGTTCATGGACAACGTGCTGGCCTCGCCGCAGGGCGCGATCACCGGCGAGAAGTTCGAGCGCTTCGAGGTGAGCTTCGTCGGCGCGGGCGACACGCTGTCGTCGGCGCTGGCGGCGCTGCTGGCCGCCGGCAGCGAGCTGCACGCGGCGGTCGGCGAATCGCTTGCGTTCCTCGACCAGGCGCTGGACGCCGGCTTCCGCCCCGGCATGGGCAACGTGATCCCCGACCGCTTCTTCTGGGCGCTGCCGCCCGGTGAAGAAGGCGAGGAAGGCGAGCCCGGCAGCGGCGCCGCCAACGACGACGAGGCGCCCAAAGACCCCCGGCATGTGCACTGAGACAGCCTGAGATGACGAAAACCAACGAGAGTCTGTTCGAGCGCGCCCGCCGCGTGATCCCCGGCGGCGTCAACTCGCCGGTGCGCGCGTTCCGGGCCGTCGGCGGCACGCCGCGCTTCATCGCCCGCGCGCAGGGCGCGTACATGTATGACGCCGAGGGCACGCGCTACATCGACTACATCGGCTCCTGGGGCCCGATGATCCTCGGCCACGGCCATCCAGCGGTGCTCGAGGCGGTGCAGAAGGCCGCGCTCGACGGTTTCTCGTTCGGCGCCCCGACCGAGCGCGAGATCGAACTCGCCGAGGAGATCCTGAAGCTGGTGCCGAGCCTCGAGCAGATCCGCCTCGTCAGCTCCGGCACCGAGGCCGCGATGAGCGCCATCCGCCTCGCGCGCGGCGCCACCGGCCGCAACCGCATCGTCAAGTTCGAGGGCTGCTACCACGGCCATGCCGATGCGCTGCTCGTGAAGGCCGGCTCGGGCCTCGCCACCTTCGGCCACGCGACCAGCGCCGGCGTGCCGGCCGAGGTGGTGCAGCACACGATGGTGCTCGAGTACAACCACCTGGCGCAGCTCGAGGAAGCCTTCAGTCTGCACGGCCGCGACATCGCCTGCGTGATGATCGAGCCGATCGCCGGCAACATGAACTTCATCCGCACCCAGTTGCCGTTCATGAAGCGGCTGCGCGAGCTGTGCACGCAGCACGGCGCACTGCTGGTGTTCGACGAGGTGATGACCGGCTTCCGCGTCGGCCTGCACGGCGCGCAGGGCCTGTACGCGCGCGCGCTGCCCGGCTTCGAGCCCGACCTCAGCGTGTTCGGCAAGGTGATCGGCGGCGGCATGCCGCTGGCGGCCTTCGGCGGCAAGCGCGCGGTGATGGAGCAACTGGCGCCGCTCGGCCCGGTCTACCAGGCCGGCACGCTGTCGGGCAACCCGGTGGCCACCGCCTGCGGCCTGGCGACGCTGCGCGAGATCCAGCGCCCCGGCTTCTTCGAGGCGCTGTCGGCGCGCACCCGCAGCCTGGTCGACGGCCTGGCCGCGGTCGCGCGCGAGAACGGCGCGCCCTGGTCAACCGACTGCGAAGGCGGCATGTTCGGCTTCTTCCTGGCCGACACGCTGCCGCAGAACTACGCGACCGTGATGGCCACCGACAAGGAGCGCTTCAACCGCTTCTTCCACGGCCTGCTCGACCAGGGCGTGTACATCGCCCCGGCGCTGTACGAGGCCGGCTTCGTCAGCGCCGCCCACACGGCCGAAGACATCGAGACCACGATCGCCGCGGCACGATCCGTGCTGAAGTAGCGGCATGCACATCCACATCCTCGGCATCTGCGGCACCTTCATGGGCGGCGTCGCCGCGCTCGCCCGCGAAGGCGGCCACCGCGTCACCGGTTGCGACGCCGGCGTCTACCCGCCGATGAGCGACCAGCTGCGCGCGCTCGGCATCGAGTTGATCGAGGGCTGGGGCGCCGACCAGGTCAAGCTCGCGCCCGACCTGTTCGTCGTCGGCAACGTGGTTTCGCGCGGCAACGAGCTGATGGAAGCCATCCTCGACGCCGGCCTGCCGTACACCAGCGGGCCGCAGTGGCTGGCCGAGAACGTGCTGCAGGGCCGCCATGTCTTGGCGGTCGCCGGCACGCACGGCAAGACCAGCACCACCTCGATGCTGGCGTGGGTGCTGGAGCAGGCCGGGCTGAAGCCGGGCTTCCTGGTGGGCGGGGTGCCGCAGAACTTCGGCGTGTCGGCGAGATTGGGCGAAGGCAAACCCTTCGTGATCGAGGCCGACGAATACGACACCGCGTTCTTCGACAAGCGCAGCAAGTTCGTGCACTACCGCCCGCGCACCGCGGTGCTGAACAACCTCGAGTTCGACCACGCCGACATCTTCCCGGACCTGGGCGCGATCGAGACCCAGTTCCACCACCTGGTGCGCACGGTGCCGGCGGCCGGCCGGCTGGTCGTCAATGCGCGCGAGGAGTCGCTGCAGCGGGTGCTGGCGCGCGGCTGCTGGAGCGACGTGGTGCGCTTCGGTGCCCGCAAGGAAACGCCCGGCGCGCTGCGCGCCCGCGGCGAGCCGCATGCGTTCGACGTGCTGCGCGGCAGCCTGAAGATCGCGCACGTCGAGTGGCCGCTGCTGGGCGAGCACAACCAGCTGAATGCGCTCGCGGCGATTGCCGCGGCCGAGCACGTGGGCGTCGATCCGCAGGTCGCCGCGAAGGCGCTCGCCACGTTCCAGAACGTGCGCCGCCGCATGGAGCTGCGCGGCGAGGCCGGCGGCGTGAAGATCTACGACGACTTCGCGCACCACCCGACGGCGATCCGCACCACGGTCAACGGGCTGCGCCGCAAGGTCGGGCTGGAGCGCATCCTCGCGGTGCTGGAGCCGCGCTCGAACACGATGAAGCTCGGCACGATGAAGGCCCAGCTGCCGTGGTCGCTGGAGGAGGCGGACCTGTCGTTCTGCTACCAGGGCAACCTGGGCTGGGACGCGCGCGAGGCGCTGGCGCCGATGGGCGACAAGGCGGTGGTGTGCGACACCATCGAAGCGCTGGTGGCCGCGGTGCGACGGGCCGCGAAGCCCGGCGACCACGTGCTGTGCATGAGCAACGGCGGGTTCGGCGGGGTTCACGACAAGCTGCTGGCTGCTCTGTCGGCTTGATTGCTGGGCTTGCGAGGTTTCTGCGCGAGCAAAGGCGCGGGCTGGGGGTGTGGGGCTCAGGAAACACGCATGACGCCCCCCGGGTGACAACCCGGGGCCAATCCTCATTTGTTCGCTTGTCACCTTCCCAAGGCAGGGCGGTGGCACGAAGGCGCGTGCGGGGAGGCTGTGGAGCGCCAATCAGGACGGGTCGCCGGAGCTGGCTGGTTTCATGGCCCGCGTGCGCAGCACGCTTCGTGMACTGACTGTCGCCCACTGTTTGACCACAACGAACGAAGTGAGTGGCGGGAGTTTGGGCGACGGGCCRTGAAACCAGYCAGCGGAGGGCAGTCTTCGCCCCCAGGGGCGAAGACCGCACCGACCGGCGAGCCCCAGCCTCCCCACCCGCGCCTTTGCCACTACGCGATCAGGATTTCACAACCGCCTTCACGAAGCCCCTCGAGCGCCGGCATCCGGCGCGCCCGCCCGTCGGTGACGATCTGGTCGATGTCGCTCACCGCGCACCATCCGACCCGGCTCGCCTGCCCGAGCTTGCCGTGGTCGGCCAGCATCACCCGCCGCTTCGAACAGGCCACCATCGCCCGCGCCACCTCCGCCTCGCGGTGCTCGTAGCTCGTCGCGCCGTGCACCGCATGCAGCGATACCGGTGACAACAGCGCCAGGTCGGCATGGTGGCGATGGATCTCGGCCACGGTCTGCTCGCCGTAGGTGGCGCCGATGTCGGCCACCGGGCGCCCCCCCAGCAGGATCACCTCGTGGCGCCGCGCATCGGCCGCCACCAGCTTCATCGCCACATCGAACGAGTTGGTGATCACCGTCAGGCCGCTCAGCGACGCCAGCTCCTGCGCCAGCGCCGACACCGTGCTGCCGGCATCGAGGAACAAGGTCTGGCCCGGCCGCAGCAGCCGGGCCGCAGCACGCGCGATCGACCGCTTCTCCGCCAGCCGCACCTTGATGCGCTCGCCGATCGGCGCTTCCGGCTCCGGAGCGGTCGCGACCACTCCCCCGTGCACGCGCCGCAATTCACCGGTGGCCTCCAGCGCCATCACGTCGCGGCGCACCGTCTCGCGCGAAACGCCGAGATCGCTCGCGATGCGCTCGGTGCTCAAGCGCTGGAAGTTCGCGAGCAGGTCGCGCAATCGCTGGTATCGGTCTTCCTGCAACATCGGTTCAAGGGCTCCTCGATCGCGTCAGGACCTGCAGCAGCCAGGCCGACACACCGACGATCAACATGATGCAGGTCGAGAAAGCCGCCGCCTGCGATGTGAACCCGGCCTCGTCGAGCCGCATCACGCTCACCGCGCCCAGCATCGTCGACGGCGTGATCAGGAAGATCACCGCCGACAACGTGACCATCGAGCGCATGAACAGGAACAGCGCCACCGTCCACAACGTGGGCCGCAGCGCCGGCACGTAGACGTCGCGCCAATGCCGCCACACACCGCCGCCGAGCGCGCTGCAGGCCTCCTCCAACGCGTCGGGGACCGCGCGCACGCCGCTGGACATCGTCACGTAGGCCTGCGTGTGGTAGTGGTAGAAGTTGCACAGCGCCAGCAGGAGCACCGAGCCGTACAACGCCGCAAACGGCCATTGCGGGCGGTTGAACGCGAACACATACGACAGGCCCAGCACCAGGCCGGGCACCGCCACCGGCAAGGCAGACAGCAGCGCCACCGCGCGCGCAGGCGCAGGCGGCAATCGCCGCGCCGCCAACGCGAGACCGAGCAGCAGCAGCGTGCCCAGCACCGCGGCGAGCACCGACACCGCCAGCGACGTCCACAGCGGTGCATAGCCGCCCGCCAGCGTGATGTCGTAGTGCTTCAGCGTGAACTCCAGCTTGTAGGGCCACAAGCGCATCAGGCTGCCGATCACCACCGTGCCGACCACGCAGGCCAGCGAGCCGGCGATCAGCAGGTTGCCGACAAAGAACGGCACGTCGCGCCGGGCCCATGGCAACGGCCGCGGCGGGCGTGCCGATTCGGCGCCGAGCCCCGCCTGCCGGCGCGCAGCGACATGCTCGATCCACACCGACAGCCCCGCCGGCAGCAGCAGCAGCAGGCCGACCACCGCGCCGAGCCCGAACTTCATCTGCCCGCTCACCTGGTTGTAGATCTCGGTCGCGAGCACCGGATAGTCGCCGCCGATCACCACCGCATTGCCGAAATCGGTGATCGTCACCGTGAAGACGACGAAGGCCGCGCTCAGCAGCGCATAGCGCATGCCCGGCAACGTGATGTCGACGAAGCGCCGCCACGGCGTCGCGCCCAGCAGCTCGGCCACCTCGTAGTGGCGCGCATCGCCATGCCGGAGCGCGGCGCGCAGGATCATCGCGGCCTGCGGCAGCGCGTACATCACGTCGGCGATCAACAGCCCGCTGAACCCGTACACCTCGGGACGCACGCCCAGCAGCTTGCCGACCAGCCCGTTGCGCCCCAGCAGGAAGATCAGCCCGAGGCCCAGCACCAGCGACGGCGCCAGCACCGGCAGCGCCAGGCTCGCTCCGACGAAACGCTTGCCCGGCATCGCGGTGCGCTCGAGCCCGAACGCGACCACGAAGGCGAGCAGCACGGTGATCGCGGTCGCCGAGACGCCCAGCACCAGGCTGTGCGCGAGCGCGCGCCACACGCCGGGCGTGTCCCACAGCGCCACCCAGTTCGACACACCGACGCCGCCGCCCTCGTCGAGCAGGCTGCGCCACGCGATCGTCAGCATCGGCACACCGAAGAACAGGACCAGCGCCACCAGCGGGATCCACAGGCAGGCGCGCAGCAGCCAGCGGTCGAGCGGCGCGTCGATCACCCTGCCACCCACGCGCAATCGGCCGCGGCGATCTGCACCGAGACCGCGTCACCCGGCAGCAACGCCGGACCGGCCGCCGGCAGCTCGGCCAGCAGTTCGCGGCCTCGCCAGCTCACGCGCAGCCGGCGCAGGTTGCCGAGGAAGCTGAGGTCGATCACGCGGCTGTCGCCATGCGGGTCCGGCGCCAGCACCACCCGCTCGGGCCGCACGCACGCCGCGTCGCCGACCGGATCGCCGCGCAGCAGCTCGGTCGCCGCCTCGCGCACCCATTCGCGCGGCAGCAGGTTGCCGTGCCCCATGAAATCGGCGACGAAGCGGGTCCGCGGCTGCAGATACAGTTGCTGCGGCGTGCCCTGCTGCTCGATGCGGCCCTGGTTCATGCAGACGATCGTGTCGGCCAGCGCCATCGCTTCCTCCTGGTCGTGCGTGACCATCAGCGTCGGGATGCGCAGCCGGCGCTGCAGCTCGCGCAGCTCGTGGCGCAGCTCGGCGCGCACCTTCGCGTCGAGCGCCGACAGCGGCTCGTCGAGCAGGATCAACGCCGGGTCGACCGCCACCGCGCGCGCCAGCGCGACCCGCTGCTGCTGGCCGCCCGAGAGCTGGGCCGGATGGCGTTGCGCCAGTGCTGACAGCTTCACCAGCGACAGCAGCTCGGCCACGCGCGCCTCGATCTGCGGTGCCGGTGCACCGCGGATGCGCAGCCCGTAGCCGACGTTCTGCGCCACCGTCATGTGCGGGAACAGCGAGTACGACTGGAACACGATGCCGAAGCCGCGCTCGCGCGCCGGCACGGTCGCCAGGTCGCGACCGCCCAGCATCAGGCGGCCCCGGTCGGCCGCCAGCAGCCCCGCGATGATGCGCAGCAGCGTCGTCTTGCCGCACCCGCTCGGCCCCAGCAGGCACACGAACTCCTCGGCCCCGATCGAGAGGTCGATGTGCTCGAGCGCGACGAATCCATCGAAGCTCTTGTGCAGGCCGCTGATCTGGAGCGCCATGCCGGGCGACGCGCTCACCGCCCGATCGCCTTCTGCCAGGCCGCGAGCGTGGCGTCGCGGTCCTTGGCCGATTGCGCGAAGTTCATCGGGTAGAGCACCTTCGACAGGTCGGCTGGCAGCCCGGCGATCTGCGCGGCCTTCGACGGCGGCGTGCCGGGAATCGTGACGATCTCCTTGTACTTCGTGTAGAGCGCCGCGGCCTGCGGCGACAGCGTCCACTCGAGGAAGCGCTTCGCATCGGCCTTGTTCTTCGAGCTCTTCATCAGCGCCGAGGCTTCCAGTTCGTAGCCGGCACCGTCACTCGGAATCACCATCTTCACCGGAAAGCCCTCCTCCACCGACTGGATCGCCGCGAACGCGAGCGACGCGCCGATCGCGTACTCGCCCGCACGCGCCGCCTTGCACGGGCGCGAGCCCGACTTGATGTACTGCGCGACGTTGCCGTCCAGCGCCTTCAGGAAGGCCCAGCCCTTCTCGCTGCCCTGCGACTGCAGCAGTGCAGCCACCTGCAGGTAGCCGGTGCCGGAGGACACCGGGTTGGGCATCACCACCTCGCCCTTGTAGACCGGGTTCGCGAGGTCCTTCCACGAGGTCGGCATCGGCAGGTTCTTGGCTTTCAGCACGTCGGTGTTCACGCAGAACGCGGCCATGTAGCCGGTCGCGGCAAACCAGCTGCCGTCGGCGGCCCGGTAGGCGGCCGGCAGCTTCTCGGCGCCTTTCCCGGCATGGGGCTCGACCATCGCGCCGATGCGCGGATCGAGCATGTTCGTCACCGCCCAGCCCCAGATCACGTCGTGCTGCGGGTTGCCCGCCTCGGCCAGGATGCGTGCACCCAGGTCGCCGGTGGACAGGCGCAGCACCTTCACGTCGACGTCCGGCAGGCTCTGCTTCGCCGCCGCCACGTACTCGGCGATCTCGTTCTCCTCCAGCGCGGTATACGCGGTGATCGTGCCGGCCCGGGCCAGCCCGGGAACGGCGAGCGCGGTGAACAGCGTGGCGGCAAGCAGGGGGCGGTGGACGGTCATGGACTTCTCCGGTGGATGCCTCAAACGAGGGCGGGACAACAGGGGCGGGACACCAGCACAGGGCACGCTTCATGCATTCGCGTTGTGCGTTTCCTGGCGTTTGTGCAAATCTGTGTGTTTCCACATGACGCTCCCGCACGATGCATGCCAACCCACGAGGTCCTCGATGAGCGATGAAGCGCTGTCCCCCGCCCCATCCGCCCTGCTGCCGGACGACGATGTCCGGTTGGCCGAACAGTTGGCCGATGAAGCCGGCAGGCTGGCGCTGCGCTGGTTCCGCGGCCGCGTCGAGGTGCTGACGAAGGCCGACGACAGCCCGGTGACGGTCGCCGACCGCGAAGTCGAGCGCATGCTGCGCGAGCGCATCGCCGCAGCGCGGCCCGGCGACGGCCTGCTCGGCGAGGAGCACGGCCGCGAGCGACTCGATGCGGAAAGGGTCTGGGTGATCGACCCCATCGACGGCACGAAGGCCTTCATCACCGGCTCGCCGCTCTGGGGCAACCTGCTGGCGCTGCTGTGGCGCGGCCGGCCGGTCGTCGGCGTCGTGAACCTGCCGGCGCTCGGCGAGTGCTGGGTGGGACGCGCCGGGCAGCCGAGCCGCTGGAACGGCGCACCGTGCCGCAGCAGCGGCTGCACGCGGCTGGCCGACGCCCGGGTCTACACCACCTCGCCCGACGCCTTCGATGCCGACGGCTGGCGCGCCTTCGACACGCTGAGCCGGCGTGCCGCGCTGCGGCGCTTCGGCGGCGATTGCCACAGCTACGGCTCCCTGGCGTCCGGCCACGTCGACCTGGTGGTCGAGAGCGGGCTGCAGCCCTACGACTTCCTGGCCCTGGTGCCGGTGATCGAGGGCGCCGGCGGCGTCATCACCGATTGGCAAGGCCGCGCGCTGCACATGGGTTCTGACGGCCGGGTGGTCGCGGCGGCCACGCTGGAACTGCAGGCCCAGGCGCTGGCCGCGCTGGCGTGACGCGGTGGCTTGAAATCGTGACCGAACGCGCCATGTGCAAGGAGTCACAGTCGGCCGCTTGCGCTCAGCGGCAACCGCTCTAAGATGGGCCATCCGACCGCAGCCCTGGCACCAGACCACGGAGAACACCATGACGAGACAACGTTCGGCCCTGGACCTCCTGTCGCAGTACGCGGCCTACCACCGCGACCGCCGCAACATCACCACCCATTTCTTCGGCATCCCGCTGATCGTGTTCGCCGTCAGCGTGCTGCTCGCCAAACCGGCCTTCACGCTCGGCAACCTCGCCCTCACCCCCGCCTGGATCGCCTGGGGCCTCGCCACCATCTGGTATCTGACGCGCGGCAACCTCGCCCTCGGCCTCGCGGTCAGCCTCGCCAACGGCGTGCTGACCGTCCTCGCGCAACAGGTCTCCGGCGGCAGCCTCGCCAGCTGGCTGGGCTGGGGCCTCGGCAGCTTCATCGCCGGCTGGGTCATCCAGTTCATCGGGCACTACTACGAAGGGCGCAAACCGGCCTTCGTCGACGACCTCGTCGGCCTGCTGGTCGGCCCGATGTTCGTCACGGCCGAGATCATGTTCGCGCTGGGCTGGGGCCGGCCGCTGCTGGCCGAGATCGAGCGCCGGGTCGGCCCGACCGTGCTGCGCGACCTCGCCCACCCCGCTGCCTGATTCGTGACCCTCCGCCAGGTTCGGCGCGCCGCGCTGGCGCTGGCGGCTCTGCTGGTCCTGGCCATCGCCTTCCTGGTGGTCCAGGCGCAGCGCCATCCTTCCCTCGATGAGTTCCGGTCACTGACGCTGCCGCCGGCTCCCGCCGGCTCGGCCGTCACGGTGCGCTTCGCCGGTGTCGCGACACTGCTGTTCGACGACGGCGAGACCGCCTGGATGACCGACGGCTTCTTCTCGCGGCCCGGCATGCGCCCCACCTTCTTCGGACGCATCGGGCCCGACGCCGCGGCCATCGACAGCGCACTGAAGCGCCTGGGCGTCAACAAACTCGCGGCCGTGGTGCCGGTGCATTCCCATTACGACCACGCGATGGATTCGCCCACCGTCGCGCTGCGCACCGGCGCCGTGCTGGTCGGCTCGAACTCGACGATGCAGATCGGCTTCGGCGCCGGGTTGCCGCCGGCCCAGTTGCGCGAGGTGCAGCCGGGTGACAGCGTCACGCTCGGCAAGTTCAGGCTGACCTTCATCGCGTCACGCCACAGCCCGACGCCGTGGAGCGATGGCGTGTCGGTGGAGAACATCGCGGCGCCCGTCGTCCCGCCGACGCGCGCACCGGCCTGGCGCGAGGGCCAGGTATGGAGCATCGTCGTCGAGCACGCCTCGGGCGGCCGCTGGTTGATCGAAGGCAGCGCCGGCTTCATCCCCGGCGCCCTGGCCGGCCGCCAGGTCGACACCGTGTTCCTCGGCGTCGGCACGCTCGGCCGCAAGGACGACGCCTACCGCAGCGCCTACTGGCACGAGACGGTGCAGCTGACCGGCGCCAGACGCGTCGTGCCGATCCACTGGGACGACTTCTGGCAGCCGCTCGACCGGCCGCTGCAGGCGATGCCGCTGCTGTTCGACGATTTCGGCGTGACGATGGCCGACCTGTCGCGGCGGGCAAAGCAGGACGGCGTCGAGCTGCGCCTGCCACCGCTGTTCACGCCCTTCGCGCCCTAGCAGCGCGCTTTGAGGTCACAGCTTGTGACCTCAAGCGCCTGCTCAATCCGCCCAGGTGACCACGCCACTCCACGCCGTCACCAGCACCACGATGCCGAACACGATGCGGTACCAGGCGAACGGCACGAAGGTGTGCGTGGAGATGTAGCGCAGCAACCAGCGCACGCAGAAGAACGCCGAGATGAAGGCGGCCACCATGCCGACCACCCACATGCCCAGGTCGTCGATCGACAGCAGCGCGCGCTCCTTGTAGAGCGAGTACACCGACGCGACGCCGAGCGTCGGGATCGCGAGGTAGAAGGTGAACTCGGTCGCCACCTGCCGCGACAGGCCGAACAGCATGCCGCCGATGATGGTGGCGCCCGAACGGCTCGTGCCCGGGATCAACGCGAAGGCCTGCGCAATGCCGACCTTCAGCGCATCCAGCGGTGTCAGGTCGTCGACCGAATGCACCCGCACGCTGTGCTGGCGCCGCTCGGCCCACAGGATGACCAGGCCGCCGACGATGAAGGTGGTCGCCACCGTCGGCGCGTTGAACAGGTTCGCCTTCAGCATCTTGCCGAACAGCAGGCCCAGCACCGCCAGCGGCAGGAACGCGATGCCGACGTTCAACAGCAGCCGGCGTGCCTTCGGGTCGCTCCCCAGCCCGCCCAGCACGCCGCCGATGCGACCGCGGAATTCCCACACCACGGCCAGGATCGCCGCGGACTGGATCACGATCTCGAACAGCTTGCCGCGCGCATCGTTGAAGTGCATCAACGACCCCGCCAGGATCAGGTGCCCCGTGCTCGACACCGGCAGGAACTCCGTCAGGCCCTCGACGACGCCCATCACCGCCGCCTTCAACAACAGTACGAAGTCCACGCGCATTCCCCGGCAAAAATGAGCGCCGATGATAGCGGCCACCCACGGCTGCCCAGGCCCGTGAACAAGGGGTTACCCCGATGCCGCCCTCGCCCCCGGCTTGACCCCCACCACCCCACACCTTACATTACTGACCAGTCAGTCAGTACCAGTCCATGAGTACCCCCCACCCCCTCCCCGCCCGCCAGCGCCGCAAGGAAGCCCGTCCGCAGGAACTGCTGGACGCGGCTTTGGCGCTCTTTTCTGAAAAGGGTTTCTCCGCGACCCGGTCGGAAGAGGTCGCGGCGGCGGCCGGGGTGTCCAAGGGCACGCTCTATCTCTATTACCCGAGCAAGGAAGAGCTGCTGAAGGCGGTGATCCGCGACCGCGTGTCGACCGAGATCCAGAGCGGCGTCGACGAGGTGCGCGCCTTCGCCGGCAGCAACGCCCAGGTGCTGCGCGAGGTGCTGCCGCGCTGGTGGCTGCGCATCTTCGAGAGCCCGGCCTCCGCCGTCTTCAAGCTGATCGTCACCGAGGTGCGCAACTTTCCCGACATCGCCGAGTACTACCGCGAGCAGGTCGTCGAGCCCGGCTCGCAGCTGGTCGGCGCCATCGTGCAGCGCGGCATCGACGCCGGCGAATTCCACCCGGTCAACGTCGAGTTCACCGTGCACTCGCTGATACTGCCGATGATCATGCTGTGCATGCACAAGCACTCGCTGGGCGCCTGCGCGCCGGTGCCGTCGCTGATGACTCCCCACGATTTCGTCTACCAGCACATGGACACCGTCACCCGCGGCATCGAGCGCCACCCGGCACCGGTCATGCCATGAAGCGCTGGATGAAGTGGGCGGTCCCCGTCGTCGTCGTCGCGCTGATCGGCGGCTTCGTGATGCGCGCGCTCAGCGCCCGCAAGCAGGAGCAGGCCCTGCTCGGCACCACCAAGGCACCGGCGGCGCTGGAGCTCGCGCCCGGCGACCTGCTCGTGCTGCGCCCGCAATCGTTCGCCCGCACGCTCGCGGTGTCGGGCGGCCTGAAGGCGGTCAACAGCGCGGTGGTGCGCGCCAAGGTCGCGGCCGAGGTCAAGTCGCTGACGGTGCGCGAAGGCGACAGCGTCAAGGCCGGCCAGGTGATCGGCCAGCTCGAGACCACCGAGGTCGAGCTGCGCCTGCGCCAGGCCGAGCAGAACGCCGCGTCGGCGCGCGGCCAGCTCGACATCGCCCGCCGCACGCTGGAGAACAACAAGGCGCTCGTCGCGCAGGGTTTCATCTCGGCCACCGGGCTGGAGACCTCGGTGTCGAACGAGGCCTCGGCCCAGGCCACCTACGGCGCCGCGGTCGCCGCGGTCGACCTGGCCCGCAAGTCGCGCAGCGATGCGCAGCTGGTCGCGCCGATCAACGGCATCGTCTCGGTGCGTGCGGTGCAGCCGGGCGAGCGCGTTGCGATCGACGCCAAGCTGGTCGAGGTGGTCGACCTGTCGCGCATCGAGCTCGAGGCCGCGATCGCCCCCGAAGACGTCGGCACGGTGCAGGTCGGCCAGGCGGCCACGCTGCAGGTCGACGGGCTCGCCGCGCCCGCGCAAGCGAAGGTGGTGCGCATCAACCCGAGCACGCAGTCGGGCACGCGCGCGGTGATGGTCTACCTCGAACTGCAGCCGCAGCCCGGCTTGCGCCAGGGCCTGTTCGCGCGCGGCGCGATCGAGATGGAACGCAAGACCGCGCTGGTCGTGCCGGCCAATGCCGTGCGCGTCGAGCAGGCCCGGCCCTATGTGCTGGCGGTGGTCGACGGCAAGGTGGTGCAGCGCCCGGTGACGCTGGGCGCCCGCGGCAGCGTCGCCGGCAGCCTGGAGCGCGACGGCCAGGTCGAGCTGCTGCAAGGCGCCGGCGGAGGCATGACGCTGTTGCGCGGCACCGTCGGCCCGGTGCGCGAAGGCACGGCCGTGCGCGTCACCAGCGCGGCCTCGGCCCCCTGACCGGCCCTGCCCCACCATGTGGTTCACCCGCGTCTCGATCGGCAACCCGGTGATGGCCACGATGGTCATGCTGGCCTTCGTCGTGCTCGGGCTGTTCAGCTACCAGCGCCTGGCGGTCGACCAGTTCCCGAACATCGATTTCCCGACCGTCGTCGTGCAGATGGACTACCCGGGCGCCTCGCCCGAGATCGTCGAGAGCGAGGTCACGAAGAAGATCGAGGAGGCGGTCAACACCGTCGCCGGCATCAACTCGCTGTACTCGCGCTCGTATGAAGGCACGGCCGTCGTGATCGTCGAGTTCAACCTCAATGTCGACGGGCGCAAGGCGGCCGACGATGTGCGCGAGAAGGTCGCGCTGATCCGCCCCAACCTGCGCGACGAGGTGAAGGAGCCGCGCATCTCGCGCTTCGACCCGGCCAGCCAGCCGATCTTCAACGTCGCAGTGCTCTCCACCGACGGCCAGCGCTCGCCGCAGGAGCTCACCACCTGGGCCACCCAGGTGCTGCAGAAGCGGCTCGAGAACGTGCGCGGCGTCGGTGCGGTCAGCGTGATCGGCGGCGTCGAGCGCGAGATCAACGTCTACGTGCGGCCGGCCGCGCTCGATGCGCTGGGCTTCAGCGTCGACCAGGTCGTCGCCGCGGTGAAGAGCGAGAACCAGGAGCTGCCGATGGGCTCGATCCGCACGCGCGAGCAGGAGCGGGTCGTGCAGATCAATGCGCGGCTGAAACGGCCGGACGACTTCCGCGAGATCATCGTCGCCCGCCGCGGCGCGAACGGCGGCAACGCCGTCAAGCTGTGGCAGGTGGCCGACGTGGTCGACGGCCCGCAGGAGATCGAGAGCCTCGCGCTCTACAACGGCCAGCGCACCGTGCTGCTGTCGGTGCAGAAATCGCAGGGCGAGAACACCATCGAGGTGGTCGACGGGCTGAACAAGGCGCTGGCCGAATCGGCCGCCCTCACGCCGCCGGGCGTCAAGGTCGAGGTCAACCGCGACAACTCGCGCGGCATCCGCGTCTCGGTGGCCAACGTCAAGCGCACGCTGTTCGAGGGCGCGGCGCTCACGGTGCTGATCGTGTTCCTGTTCCTGAACTCCTGGCGCTCGACCGTGATCACCGGCCTGACGCTGCCGATCGCGCTGATCGGCACCTTCCTGTTCATGTACGTGTTCGGCTTCACGATCAACACCATCACGATGATGGCGCTGAGCCTGTGCGTCGGGCTGCTGATCGACGACGCGATCGTCGTGCGCGAGAACATCGTGCGCCATGTGCAGATGGGCAAGAGCGCGCACCAGGCGGCACTCGACGGCACCAACGAGATCGGCCTGGCGGTGCTGGCCACCACGCTGTCGATCGTCGCGGTGTTCCTGCCGATCGGCTTCATGGGCGGCATCGTCGGCAAGTTCTTCCATGAGTTCGGGCTGACCATCGTCGCGGCGGTGCTGATCTCGATGTTCGTCAGCTTCACGCTCGATCCGATGCTGTCGAGCATCTGGCACGATCCCCAGGCCCATGGCGTGCACCACGGGCCGCCGGTGACGCTCTACGACAAGACCATCGGCCGCGTCACCGGCGTGTTCGACCGCTTCACGCAGTGGCTGTCGCRSGCCTACCAGGAGATCCTCGGCTGGGCGCTCGCGCACAAGCYCGCGACGCTCGKCATCGCGCTCGCCACCTTYGTCGGCAGCTTCTTCCTGATCCCGGTGCTCGGTGCCGAGTTCGTGCCCAAGGCCGATTTCTCCGAGACGCAGGTCAACTTCTACACGCCGGTCGGCTCGTCGATCGAGGTCACCGAGATGCGCGCGAAGCAGGTCGACGCGATGCTGCGCGAGATGCCCGAGGTGCGCCACACGGTGACCACGATCAACAGCGGCAACGCGCTCGGCAAGATCTACGCGTCCACCTACATCCGCCTCGTCGACCGCAAGGACCGCAGCCGCAACCTGAACGAGCTCAGCGTGCCGCTGCGCGAGCGGCTGTCGCGCATCCCCGGCATCACCGTCACCAACATCGGCCCGACCGACCTCGGCGGCGGCAAGAGCCTGCAGTTCTCGATCCAGGGCGCCGACCTGGCCGAGCTCGCGCGGCTGTCGGCCCAGCTCGACGTGAAGCTGCGCGCCATCCCCGGCCTGGTCGACCTCGACACCACGCTGAAGCCCGACAAGCCGACCGTCGCGATCGACGTGAAGCGCGACGCCGCCTCCGACGCCGGCCTGAACGTCAACGCGCTCGCCAACAGCCTGCGCACGCTGGTGGCCGGCACCACGGTGGGCAACTGGCGCGCGCCCGACGGCGAGAACTACGACGTGAACGTGCGCCTCGCGCCCGACAGCCGCAACACGCTGGAAGACCTGCAGCGCCTGCCGATCAACGTCGCCGCGGCGGCCGACGGCTCGGCGCGCTCGGTGCGGCTGTCGCAGGTGGCCGACATCACGCCGTCGACCGGCCCGAACCAGATCAACCGGCGCGACCTGAACCGCGAGATCAACATCGACGCGAATGCCTACGGCCGCAGCTCGGGCGACGTGTCGGCCGACATCCGCCGCGCCCTCGACACCATCGCGTGGCCGCCCGGCTACCGCTACGTGTTCGGCGGCTCGACGAAGAACATGAACGAGTCGTTCGCGTATGCGGTCGGTGCGCTGGCGCTGGCGGTGGTGTTCATCTACATGATCCTCGCGAGCCAGTTCCGCAGCTTCCTGCAGCCGCTCGCGCTGATGAGTTCGCTGCCGCTGACGCTGATCGGCGTGGTGCTCGCGCTGCTGATGTTCCGCTCGACGCTGAACATGTTCAGCATCATCGGCATCGTGATGCTGATGGGGCTGGTGACGAAGAACGCGATCCTGCTGGTGGATTTCGCGATCCGCTCGCGCGCCGGCGAGCACCGGGGCGAGCACGGGCTCGACCACGACGAGCCGCCGATGACCCGCGAGCAGGCGCTGCTGCATGCGGCCGAGGTGCGGCTGCGCCCGATCCTGATGACCACGCTGGCGATGATCTTCGGCATGGTGCCGCTGGCGTTCGCGCTGTCCGAGGGTTCGGAGCAGCGCGCGCCGATGGGCCAGGCGGTGATCGGCGGGGTGATCACCTCGTCGCTGCTGACGCTGGTGGTGGTGCCCGTCATCTATTGCTACCTGGATGACCTGGCGTCCTGGGCCAAAAGCAGGTGGGCGCCCCATAAAATGCCAGGTTTGCCCCAACCCCAGCCTGCTTCCGGAGGAACGCCGCCATGAACGTCGAACAAGCCCGCTTCAACATGATCGAGCAGCAGATCCGCCCGTGGGACGTGCTCGACCCCGGCGTGCTGACGCTGCTGGGCGTGATCAAGCGCGAGGATTTCGTGCCGGCCGCCTACCGCGCGATGGCCTTCATGGACACCGAGGTGCCGCTGCCGGGCGGCCAGCAGATGCTGGCGCCGCGCGTCGAGGCCCGGCTGCTGCAGGAACTGAACGTGCGCCGCCACGAGCGCGTGCTGGAGATCGGCGCCGGCTCGGGCTACATGGCCGCGCTGTTGTCGCACAAGGCGCGCCAGGTGGTCACACTGGAGATCGTGCCCGAGCTGGCCCGCCTGGCCGCCGAGAACCTGCGCCGCGCCGCGGTCGCCAACGTCAGCGTGGTCGAGGGCGAYGGCTCGAAGAAGCTGCCGACGGCCGGCCCGTTCGACGTGATCCTGCTGTCGGGCTCGGTGGCCGCGGTGCCGCAGGCGCTGCT
>NZ_JBFUGN010000016.1:0-20739 GCF_056402895.1 Rhizobacter sp. P3_B12
GGACGGCCATTTTAGCGAGGGGTCGAAAACCCCGTCGCTGCCTCTGGAGGCCTTACTTCTGTTCGTCGGCGGGGTTCACGAAGTGCCGTCCGCCGGGGCCCATGCCGGTCACTTGAACGATGGTCTCGTCCCGCACTTCGACGAAGTGGGGAACGTTGGCCGGCTCGGTGTAGAAGCTGCCCGCGGGCAGGGCTTTGAGGGCCTTGGCGTCCCACTTCTCGCCGTAGCCCGTGTACCAGGTGCCGGACAGCACGGTGATCTGCCGGAAATCGGGGTGCGTGTGCGGGGCGAGCTTGTAGCCGGCGGGCACTTTCAGTCGGACCGTGTAAGGTCCCGGCTTGGCCGGGTCGCCGATCAGGATCGCCTGGGAGATGCCGCGCACGGCGAGGCCGCCCGTGTCCCATTTCATTTCTTCCGGCGTCAACGTGACCACGCCTGCATCGGCAGCTTGGGCGATCACGTTGCACGACAGCACAGCCGCCGTGCACAGAAACAAGATTGTTGGTTTGATGTTCATGGTTGACCCTGATGAATCTGCAGGACTGCAGGACCTGCATGTCGCAAAGTCTGCGCCAGATTCCGCGTCAGATTTGAAATGCAAAAAGGCCCTCGCATGGAGGGCCTTCTTGTTCTGGATTTGGTTGCGGGGGCTGGATTTGAACCAACGACCTTTGGGTTATGAGCCCAACGAGCTACCAGACTGCTCCACCCCGCGACTGAGCCTGTGACTATAGCACAGGAACTGATGGCGTGCGAGCTTTACAGGCCGGCTCGCTGCAATGTCACGAGGAACTCTTCGGCCTTCTGGAAACCGATCACGCGGGTGCCCTGCATTTCACGACCGTCGGCAGCGAAGAAGATCGTGCCCGGCGGGCCGAACAGGTTGAAGCGCTTCAGCAGCGCGCGATCGTCGTCGTTGTTCTTCGTCACATCAGCCTTCAGCAGCAGCGCGTTCGCGAGCTTCGCCTGCACGGCCGGATCGGTGAACGTGAAGCGCTCCATTTCCTTGCACGACACGCACCAGTCGGCATAGAAGTCGAGCATCACCGGCCGGCCTGCGCTGCGCAGTGCGGCATCGAGCTCGGCAACGCTGCGCACCGTCGCGAACGTCGGCCCGTGCGCTGCCGCAACGGCACCGCCGCCCCGCAAGTGCCCGAGCGGTTGCAGCGGATCGGTGCCGCCCGAGGCCGCGCCCACCAGTTGCAGTGTGCCCAGCAAGGCCAGCACCGCCGCACCCGACTTGCGCAGCAGCGTGCCCGGCGCCGTCGCGGGCGCGTGCGCACCGCCGGCCAGCGCGACCACCGCCGCACCGATCAGCAATGCGCCCCACAGCGCCAGCGCCACCGTGGCCGACAGCACCGGCTGCACCGTGTACAGCGCCACCGCGAGCAGCATCAGGCCGAACAGGCGCTTGACGCCATCCATCCAGGCGCCGGCGCGCGGCAGCAGCGTGCCGGCCGAGGCCCCGACCAGCAGCAGCGGGATGCTCATGCCGGCCGCCAGCGAGAACAACGCCGTGCCACCGAGCAGCACGTCGCGCGTCTGGCTCAGGTACACCAGCGCACCGGCCAGCGGCGCGGCCACGCACGGGCTCACGATCAGCGCCGACACGCCGCCCATCGCGAACACGCTGGCCATGCGCCCGGCCGGCAGTTGCTGCGAGGCCTCGGTCAGGCGGCCGGTCAGCGCCGCCGGCAGCTGCAACTCGTACACGCCGAACATCGAGACCGCGAGCGCCACCAGCCCCAGCGCGAACACCCCCAGCACCCACGGGTTCTGCAACGCCGCTGCGAGCCCGACGCCGGCCAGCCCCGCCGCCACGCCGAACGCGGTGTAGACCAGTGCCATGCCGAGCGAATAGCTCGCGGCCAGCGCCAGCCCGCGCGAGCGGGTGACGTTGTGCCCCTGCCCGACGATGATCGACGACAGGATCGGCAGCATCGGCAGCACGCAGGGCGTCAGCGACAGCAGCACGCCGGCCAGGAAGAACACGCCGACCACGGTCCAGAAACGGCCGCCGCGCAAGGCGGCGTCGATGCCGGCGTTGTCGGTGGAGGTCGGCGCTGCCGATGACGGCGACGCTGCCTCCGTCTGCGCCAGGGCCGCTGTGGCCGAGCCGGTGGGCGCCGCGCTCGACGACGTGGCACCGCTGCCGCCCGCCACCACCAGCCGCGCCGTCCCGTCGCCGCCGAAGCCGCTCAGGCCGATCTCCGCCTGCGTCTCGCGCGGCGGATAGCACAGGCCCTTGTCGGCACACCCCTGGCTCGTCACCGTCAGCGTGAAGCGCGGTGCCGCCTGCTGCACCGGCACGACGATGCGGATCACGTCGCGGTAGGTCTCGACATTCTTCTGGAAGGTCTCGTCGAACTTCACCTTGCCCGGCGGGATGACCGGCTCGCCGAGCGTCGCCCCGCCGGCCGCGAACCTGAACTGCTCCCGGTAGAGGTAGTAGCCCGGCGCGATCGCGAAGCTGACCTCGACGCTCTTCGCGTCCAGCGGCTTCGCATCGAAGCGGAAGGCCACCGCGGGGTCGAGGAAATCGTCGGCGGCCCGCGCCGCGCCGGGCAGCGCGCACAGCGCCGCCGCCCACATCATCAATGCAGCCGCCAGGCGCGGCCAGGGGGTCACGGGATTCAATGCACGCATGGGAGGGGGAGTCGAAGGCACGCGACAGGTTCCGTGCCGCTACTTGAAGAAACGGCGCCGGGTGAGCACCAATGCCAGGTAGTAGCCGCCCCCTGCATAGGCGGCCAGCACCAGCACCGGCAGCCCCACCTGCTGCGGCCACTGCCCGAGGATCAACGGCCGCACCAGGTCGACCGCGGCGGTCAGCGGCAGCACCTGCGCGATCACCTGCAGCCAGCCGGGCATCTGCTCGATCGGGAAGTACACGCCCGACAGGAAGGTCATCGGCGTCATCACCAGCGTGAAGTAGTAGGTGAAGAAATCGTAGCTCTGCGCCAGCGCGTTGAACACCAGTGCGATCGAGGCGAATGTCACGCCGACGAAGCACAGCACCGGCAGCGCGAGCAGCATCGTCGGCGCCCGGCTGATCCCGAGCACGAAGATCACCGCCATGATCGCCGCCACCGTGAACACCGATTTCATCGCCGCCCACAGCATCTCGGCGAACACGATGTCGTCGAGCGCGATCGGCGCGTTCATGATGCTGTCCCAGGTGCGCTGCACCTGCATGCGCGAATAGGCCGAGTACAGCGCCTCGAAGGTCGCGGCCAGCGCACCGCTGACGGCGATGCTCCCCGACGCCAGGTACTCGATGTACGGCAGCCCCTGCACCTGGCCGATCATCGAGCCGAGCCCGTAGCCGAACGCCACCAGCGTGATCAGCGGCTCGGCGATGTTGCCCAGCACGCTCGGCACCGCCAGCTTGCGCCACACCAGCAGGTTGCGCAGCACCACCGGCCAGAAACGCGCGGTGATGCGCGGGGCGGCGTAGAGGGAGATCAGCATCGCTCGGTCCTGTCAGGCGTCGTCACGGATCTGCCGGCCCGTGAGCTTGAGGAACAGGTCCTCCAGGTTCGCCGGCCGGTGCAGTGTGCGGATGTCGTGGTGCTGCGCCAGCGCCTGCAGCAGCGGTTGCGGCTGGCGCAGGTAGAAGAACACCGTCTCGCCGCTGGTCTCGACACGCTCGGCCAGGCCCGCATGCTGCGCCGCCATCGCGAGCGCGCCATCGCCGAACACCTCGACGACATCGGTCTCGAGGTGCTCGTTGATCAGGCCGCGCGGCGTGCCTTCGGCGATCTTGCGGCCGTGGTCCAGCACCAGCAGGCGATCGCACAGGCGCTCGGCCTCGTCCATGAAGTGGGTCGTCAGCAGGATCGACTTGCCCTGCTGCAGCAGGTTCTGCAGCCGCTCCCACATCAGGTGCCTCGCCTGCGGATCGAGGCCGGTGGTGGGCTCGTYGAGCAGCAGCAGGTCGGGGTCGTTGATCAGCGCACGGCCGAGGCTCAGGCGCCGCTTCATGCCGCCGGACAGTTCGCCGGGCTTCGCATCGGCCTTCGATTGCAGCGAGGCGAACTCCAGCAGCTTCGGGATGCGCGCCTCGATCGTCGCTTTCGGCAGGCCGAAGTAGCGGCCGTAGACGCGCAGGTTCTCTGCGCAGGTGAAATCGGGATCGAGGCTGTCGAACTGCGTGACGACGCCGATCCGCTTCTTGGCCTCGCGCACCTGCTGCGGAATCGGCAGCCCGAAGGCCTGCACCTCGCCGGCGTCCGGCCCGACCAGGCCCAGGCACATGCGGATCGTGGTGGTCTTGCCGGCGCCGTTCGGGCCGATCACGCCGAGGCATTCGCCCGCCTGGATCTCCAGCGAGAGGTCGTCGACGACGGTGTTGGTGCCGAATTTCTTGTGCAGGTGGGAGATGCGGAAGATCGGCTCGGCCATGCCGCGCAGTGTGCCATCGCCGCGAGAAAAGCATCGCCCATGGAAAAAGGGCCGGTGATCGCAATCACCGGCCCTTTTCGATTCAGCGCGCCTTGTTCAGGCGCTGCCGCTCAGGCGTTGTCGGTCGCCGCTTCGTCGGCCACTTCAGGGCGGTCGACCAGCTCGACGAAGGCCATCGGCGCGTTGTCGCCGATGCGGAAGCCCATCTTCAGGATGCGGGTGTAGCCGCCCGG
The DNA here is from genome assembly GCF_056402895.1 of Rhizobacter sp. P3_B12. Lineage (NCBI taxonomy): Bacteria > Pseudomonadati > Pseudomonadota > Betaproteobacteria > Burkholderiales > Sphaerotilaceae > Rhizobacter > Rhizobacter sp. P3_B12. Next base: position 4,638 of record NZ_JBFUGN010000016.1, read on the forward strand.
GCGCGCCTTGTAGCGCGGGCCCAGTTCGTTGAAGAGCTTCGTGACGATGTCGCGGTCGCGCGTGCGGTCGAAGGCGAGGCGGCGGTTCGCCAGCGTCGGCTCCTTGGCCAGCGTGATCAGCGGCTCGACGACGCGGCGCAGTTCCTTGGCCTTCGGGACCGTGGTCTTGATCGCTTCGTGCTGCAGCAGCGAGTTGCACATGTTGCGCAGCATCGCAGCGCGGTGCTCCGACGTGCGGTTGAGTTTGCGAAGTCCGTTGCGGTGACGCATGGTGCTGTTCCTTTGTTGACTGACTTATAAGACCCCAGCCGTATCAGGTACTGGGGGTGCACGATCAAACGCGTTAGCGCTTGTCGAGGCCCTGCGGGGGCCAGTTCTCGAGGCGTGCGCCCAGCGTGAGACCACGCGAGGCGAGCACTTCCTTGATTTCGTTCAGCGACTTGCGACCCAGGTTCGGGGTCTTCAGCAGCTCGGTCTCGGTGCGCTGGATCAGGTCGCCGATGTAGTAGATGTTTTCGGCCTTCAGGCAGTTGGCCGAACGCACCGTCAGCTCGAGCTCGTCGACCGGACGCAGCAGGATCGGGTCGAACTGCGTGCTGCGCTGGGCCGGCTGGTCGAACGCGGCGATCTCGCTGCCTTCCAGCTGCGCGAACACGGCCAGTTGTTCCACCAGGATCTTCGCCGACGCGCGGATCGCCTCTTCCGGCGTGATCGCACCGTTCGTGACGATCTCCATCACCAGCTTGTCCAGGTCGGTGCGCTGCTCGACGCGGGCGCTCTCGACCGTGTAGCTGACGCGGGCGACCGGCGAGAACGAAGCGTCCAGCACGATGCGGCCGATCGACTTGGTCGGCTCGTCGCCGTAGCGGCGCAGCGTGCCGGGCACGTAGCCGCGGCCCTTCTCGACCTTGATCTGCATGTCCAGCTTGCCGCCTTGCGACAGGTGGGCGATGACGTGATCCGGGTTGATGATTTCCACATCGTGCGGCGTCTGGATGTCGCCGGCGGTGACGGGGCCTTCACCTTCCTTGCGCAGCACCAGCGTCACTTCGTCGCGGTTGTGCAGGCGGAACACGACGCCCTTCAGGTTCAGCATGATGTGAACCACGTCTTCCTGCACGCCGTCGACGGTCGAGTACTCGTGGAGCACGCCGGCGATCGTCACTTCGGTCGGCGCATACCCCACCATCGACGACAGCAGCACGCGACGCAGCGCGTTGCCCAGCGTGTGGCCGTAGCCGCGCTCGAACGGTTCGAGCGTGACCTTGGCGCGGTTGCCGCCCAGCGGCTCCACATTGATGGCTTTGGGTTTGAGCAGATTTGTTTGCATGAGGTCTTTCTTTCAATACCCTCGGTTCGTTACACCGATAAGGCTGAGGGACCAACGGCCACGGCGGGTGCCACGGCCGCACCAGGGAAATCGAGAGACTCGCGAAACGCGGACGGGCCACCCCGCGCCGCCCACGGGGGCGACGTCGGCGTGGCCGGCACGGGCATCAACGCGAATACAGTTCAACGATCAGCGCTTCCTTGATGTCCGCGCCGAATTCGTCGCGGTCCGGCGCCTTCTTGAACACGCCTTCCAGCTTGCTCGCATCGACCTGCACCCAGTTCGGCATGCCTTGCGATTCGGCCAGCTTGACCGAGTCGGTGATGCGCAGTTGCTTCTTCGACTTGTCACGCACGGCCACCGTGTCACCGGCCTTGACCAGGTACGACGCGATGTTGACCGTGGCGCCGTTCACCGTGATCGCCTTGTGCGACACCAGCTGGCGCGCTTCGGCACGGGTCGAGCCGAAGCCCATGCGGTAGACGACGTTGTCCAGGCGCGATTCCAGCAGCAGCAGCAGGTTGGCACCGGTGTTGCCCTTGCGGCGCTCGGCCTCGGCGAAATAGCGGCGGAACTGGCGCTCCAGCACGCCGTACATGCGCTTGACCTTCTGCTTCTCGCGCAGTTGCAGGCCGAAGTCGGAGGTGCGCGAGCCGGAGGTGCGGCCATGCTGGCCGGGCTTGCTGTCGAACTTGACCTTGTCACCGATGGCGCGACGGGCGCTCTTCAGGAACAGGTCGGTGCCTTCACGGCGGGCGAGTTTGCCCTTGGGGCCAAGATAACGTGCCACGTTGCTTCCTTTGGTCAATCTGACATGGGCTTCCTCTGAAGCTCATGCGAGTCCGGCGAGTGTTGTTCTGGGCGCTCGGACGGTGGGCTTGAGGCCTGGCGGCCTAACGAATGCGCCGGCGCGGTGCAAGGCACCCGCCGGCGACGAGAAAAACTTCAGCGATCAGATGCGACGACGCTTCTGCGGACGGCAGCCGTTGTGCGGCACCGGCGTCACGTCGGAAATCGAGTTGATGCGGATGCCCAGCGAAGCCAGGGCGCGCACCGACGATTCACGACCCGGGCCGGGGCCCTTGATCCGCACGTCGAGGTTCTTGATGCCCTGTTCCTGGGCAGCACGACCTGCGACTTCAGCCGCCACCTGGGCTGCGAAGGGCGTCGATTTGCGCGAACCCTTGAAGCCTTGGCCACCGCTCGACGCCCAGGACAGCGCGCCGCCCTGACGATCGGTGATCGTGATGATCGTGTTGTTGAACGATGCGTGAACGTGGGCGATGCCGTCCGCAACATTCTTGCGGACCTTCTTGCGCACACGCTGGGCAGCGGTATTCGGTGCTTTAGCCATATCGACCTTCTCTCAAATCACTTCTTGACCAGGGCGCCGGACTTGCGCGGGCCCTTGCGAGTGCGCGCATTCGTCTTCGTGCGCTGGCCGCGAACCGGCAGGCCACGGCGATGACGGAAGCCACGGTAGCAGCCGAGGTCCATCAACCGCTTGATGTTGATGGACATCTCGCGGCGCAGATCGCCCTCGATCGTCATGCGGCCGATTTCTTCCCGGATCTTCTCCAGGTCGGTGTCGGTCAGGTCCTTGATCTTGCGATCGAGCGGGACGTTGCAGGCGGCGCAGATCTTCTGCGCGGTGCTGCGACCGATGCCGTAAATCGCCGTCAGGCCGATCTCAGCGTGTTTCTGGGGCGGAATGTTGATACCAGCAATACGTGCCATGAGCTTCCTCTATTCGCTTTTCGTCCGAAGGCCAGGTTCAGCCTTGGCGCTGCTTGTGGCGCGGATCCGTGCAGATCACGCGCACAACGCCCTTGCGACGGATGACCTTGCAATTCCGGCACATCTTCTTGACCGATGCTGCAACTTTCATACTCTTCTCCTAGGCCCTTTCAGAGCGCTTCCTGATTCAAACTCGTCGTGTTCCGAACAATCACTTGGCCCGGAACACGATGCGGGCCCGCGTCAAATCGTAGGGCGTCAACTCGACTGTCACCTTGTCGCCGGGCAGGATGCGGATGTAGTGCATCCGCATTTTTCCGGAGATGTGGCCCAGCACGATGTGCCCGTTTTCCAACTTCACACGAAACGTGGCATTCGGCAGATTCTCCAGAATCTCGCCTTGCATCTGAATGACGTCGTCTTTCGCCATGCCTGTCTGTTTCGTGTCTGTCTTCGTCGATCACCAGCATCAGCTGGCCTTGAAATTCGCCTTCTTGAGCAGCGACTCGTACTGCTGACTCATCACATAAGACTGCACCTGCGCCCAGAAGTCCATCGTGACAACCACGATGATCAGCAGCGAGGTCCCGCCGAAGTAGAACGGAACGTTGTACTTCAGCACCAGGAATTCGGGCAGCAGGCAGACCAGCGTGATGTAGATCGCACCGGCCAGCGTCAGGCGGGACAGGATGCGGTCGATGTGCTTGGCCGTCTGGTCGCCCGGACGAATGCCCGGAATGAACGCGCCGCTCTTCTTCAGGTTGTCTGCCGTCTCACGGCTGTTGAACACCAGTGCCGTGTAGAAGAAGCAGAAGAACACGATCGCCGCGGCATACAGCATCACGTAGATCGGCTGGCCCGGAGACAGCAGGCCGGCCAGGTCCTTCAGCCAGCGCAGGCTTTCGCCCGTCGCGAACCAGCTCACCACGGTGGCCGGCAGCAGGATGATCGACGACGCGAAGATCGGCGGGATCACGCCCGACATGTTCAGCTTGAGCGGGAGGTGCGACGACTGGCCGCCGTAGACCTTGTTGCCGACCTGGCGCTTCGCATAGTTCACGAGGATCTTGCGCTGGCCCCGCTCGACGAACACCACCGCATACGTCACCGCCCCGATCACGAGCAGGATGAACAGCAGCACCAGGACGCTCATCGCGCCGGTGTTGCGCAGCTCGAGCAAGCCGCCGATCGCGTTCGGCAGGCCGGCCGCGATGCCACCGAAGATCAGGATCGAGATGCCGTTGCCCAGGCCGCGTTCGGTGATCTGCTCACCGAGCCACATCAGGAACATCGTGCCGGCCACCAGGCTCACGACCGCCGTCAGACGGAAGCCGACGCCGGGCGAAACGACCAGGCCCGCCTGGCCCTCGAGCGCCAGCGCAATGCTCAGCGACTGGAAGATCGCGAGGCCCAGCGTGCCGTAGCGCGTGTACTGCGTGATCTTGCGACGACCCGACTCGCCTTCCTTCTTCAGCGCTTCCAGGCTCGGCACCACGTAGGTCATCAGTTGCATGATGATCGACGCCGAGATGTAGGGCATGATGCCCAGCGCGAAGACGGTGAAGCGCGACAGGGCGCCGCCCGAGAACATGTTGAACAGGCTCAGGATCCCGCCCTGCTGGCCCTTGAAGAGCTGCTGCAGTTGGTTCGGATCGATGCCCGGCACCGGGATGTGCGCTCCGATGCGGTACACGACGAGCGCCAACACCAGGAAGACGAGCCGGCGACGGAGGTCGCCGAACTTGCCACTCTTGGCCAGCTGATTCGCGTTGGTTGCCACTGAAGCGCGTCCCGAGTTACGCGACCGAGCCGCCAGCGGCTTCGATCGCAGCCTTGGCAGCGGCGGTCGCGCCGATGCCCTTGAGCACGACCTTCTTGGTCAGCTCGCCGGTCTTGATGACCTTGACCACCTTGGCCAGCTGGCCGACGAGGCCCGCTTGCTTCAGCGTCAGCATGTCGACTTCATCGGTGGCCAGCACCTCGAGGTCGGACAGCGTGATCTCGGCGTTGTACTTCAGCAGCGCCGACTTGAAGCCACGCTTCGGCAGGCGACGTTGCAGCGGCATCTGGCCGCCTTCGAAGCCGACCTTGTGGTAGCCGCCCGAACGCGATTTCTGGCCCTTGTGGCCGCGGCCGGCCGTCTTGCCCAGGCCGGAGCCGATGCCACGGCCGACACGGCGCTTGGCATGCTTGGCGCCCGCGGCGGGCTTGATGTTGTTCAGTTCCATGTTCGTTCCTCGGGTCAGAGCACTTTGACCAGGTACTGGACCTTGGTGATCATGCCGCGCACTGCCGGCGTGTCTTCCAGCGTCGATTCGCTGTTCAGCTTGCGCAGGCCCAGGCCGCGCACGGTCGCGCGATGCGATTCGCGCGTGCCGGCGATGCTGCGGACCAGCTTGATCTTGACGGTTTTCTTGTCAGCCATGATGTTTCTCCGCGCGCCGTTCAGCCGAGGATCTGCTCGACGGACAGGCCACGCTTGGCGGCGATCTCAGCCGGCGTGCTGACATGCTTCAGGGCATTCAGCGTGGCGCGAACGAGGTTGTACGGGTTGGTCGAACCGAGGCTCTTGCAGACGATGTCGGTCACGCCCATCACTTCGAACACCGCGCGCATCGGGCCGCCGGCGATGATGCCGTCACCCGGCTTGGCCGGTGCCATCAGGACGCGCGAAGCACCGTGCTCGCCGATCACCTTGTGGTGGATCGAGCCGTTCTTCAGCGAGACCTTGACCATGTTGCGACGGGCGGATTCCATCGCCTTCTGCACGGCGACCGGAACTTCCTTCGCCTTGCCCTTGCCCATGCCGATGCGGCCATCGCCGTCACCGACCACGGTCAGAGCCGCGAAGCTCAGCGTGCGACCACCCTTGACGACCTTGGTGACGCGGTTGACCGCGATCATCTTTTCCTTCAGGCCGTCGTCGTTGCCTTCAGCCTGCGCGCGGGGTTGAAACTTTGCCATTGTCGAATTCCTTGTCTTCGCCGATTCTCAGATGCCCGAGGGCATCAGAACTGCAGGCCGGCTTCGCGAGCCGCGTCTGCCAGCGCCTTGATGCGGCCGTGGTATGCAAAACCGGCGCGGTCGAACGCCACCTTCTCGACGCCCGCAGCCTTCGCCTTCTCGGCGATGCGCTTGCCGATGACGGTGGCAGCAGCCACGTTGCCACCCTTGCCCGAGGCGCCCAGTTCCTTGCGGACGTCGGCTTCGGCGGTCGAGGCGCTGGCCAGCACCTTCTGGCCGTCGTCGGAGATGACGCTGGCGTAGATGTGCAGGTTGGTGCGGAAGACCGTCAGGCGCGCCACGCGTTGGACCGCGATGCGTGCACGGGTCTGGCGGGAGCGGCGAATGCGCTGATCTTTTTTGTTCAACATGTCGTCGCTCCTTACTTCTTCTTGGTCTCTTTGAGGGTGACCTTCTCGTCGGCATACCGGATGCCCTTGCCCTTGTAGGGCTCGGGCGGCCGGATCGCGCGGACTTCAGCGGCGATCTGGCCAACGGCTTGGCGATCGGAACCCTTGATGATGATTTCGGTCTGCGTCGGGCACTCGACCTTGATGCCGGTCGGCATGTCCTTCGACACCGGGTGCGAGAACCCGATCTGCAGGTTCAGCTTGGTGCCGGCAGCCTGGGCCCGGAAGCCCACGCCGACCAGCGTCAGCTTCTTCTCGAAACCCTTGCTCACGCCGTTGACCATGTTGGCCACCAGCGCGCGCATCGTGCCCGACATCGCGTCGGCTTCGACGCTGTCATTGGCCGGTGCGAACTGCAGCTTGCCGCCTTCGTTCGTCACGGCCACCAGGCCGTTCACCGGACGCACCAGCGTGCCGAGCGAGCCCTTGACGCTGATCTTCTCAGCGGTGATCGACACATCCACGCCTTGCGGGAGAGCGATCGGCATTTTTCCTACGCGGGACATTTCGCTTCTCCGTTGCTTAGGCGACGTAGCAAAGCACTTCGCCGCCGATACCGGCCTGGCGAGCCTTGCGGTCCGTCATCACGCCCTTCGGCGTGGTCACGATGGCGACACCGAGACCGTTCATCACGCTCGGGATGTCGTGGCGGCCCTTGTAGATCCGCAGACCCGGGCGGCTGACGCGCTCGATGTGCTCGATCACCGGGCGGCCGGCGTAGTACTTCAGCGTGATCTCGAGCTGCGGCTTGGACTTTTCGCCCACCAGCGCAAAACTCTCGATGTAGCCCTCGTCCTTCAGGACTTGCGTGATCGCCACTTTCAGCTTCGACGCCGGCATCGTCACGGAGGTCTTCTGGACCATCTGTGCGTTGCGGATGCGCGTCAGCAGATCGGCGATAGGATCACTCATGCTCATTCGAATATCTCCTGATCGTCCTGCCGATTACCAGCTGGCCTTGACGACACCGGGGATGTCGCCCTTGAACGCGAGTTCGCGGATCTTGTTGCGGCCCAGGCCGAACTTGCGGAAGGTGCCACGCGGGCGACCGGTCAGCTCGCAACGGTTGCGTTGACGCGTCGGGTACGCATTGCGCGGCAGCTTCTGCAGCTCCAGGCGCGCGGCGTAGCGCTCTTCGTCGGACTTCTTCGCGTCGTTCGCCGTAGCCTTCAGCTCGGTGTACTTCTTCGCGAACTTGGCAACCAGTCGCTCGCGCTTCTCTTCGCGCTGGATGAGGGATGTCTTAGCCACGGGCCACCTCAGTTCTTGAACGGGAATTTGAACGAAGCGAGGAGCGCCTTGGCTTCATCGTCGCTCTTGGCAGTCGTCGTGATGCTGATGTTCAGACCACGCAGCGCATCGACCTTGTCGTACTCGATCTCGGGGAAGATGATCTGTTCCTTGACGCCGATGTTGTAGTTGCCACGGCCATCGAACGAACGACCCGAGATGCCGCGGAAGTCACGAACGCGCGGCAGCGCGATCGTCACGAAGCGGTCCAGGAATTCATACATCTGGACGCCACGCAGCGTGACCATGCAGCCGATGGGCACGCCGTCACGGATCTTGAAGCCGGCAATCGCCTTCTTCGACTTCGTGACCACGGGCTTCTGGCCGGCAATCTTGGTCAGGTCGCTGACAGCGTGTTCCATGACCTTCTTGTCCGAGACCGCCTCGCTCACGCCCATGTTGAGCGTGATCTTCGTGATGCGGGGAACCTGCATCGTCGAGACGTAGCCGAACTTCGTCACGAGGTCGGGAACGACCTTCTCGCGGTAAAACTGTTGCAAACGAGCCATGGCTAACCTCTTATGCCTTGATTTCTTCGCCGCTGGACTTGAACACGCGGACCTTCTTGCCGTCAGCCAGCAACTTGATGCCCACGCGATCACCCTTGCCGGTCACCGCATTGAAGATGGCGATGTTCGACTGATGGATCGGCATGACCTTGTCGACGATGCCGCCGGTGGTGCCCTTCATCGGGTTCGGCTTGACGTGCTTCTTGACGACGTTCACGCCGTCGACGCTCAGGTGGTCAGCATCGACACGTGCGACGACCTTACCGCGCTTGCCCTTGTCGCGACCGGTCAACACGATGACCTCGTCGCCTGTACGAATCTTGTTCATGGCTCGTCCTTTGACTTGTCTCAGCTCAGAGCACTTCAGGTGCGAGCGAAACGATCTTCATGAAGCGCTCGGTACGCAGTTCACGCGTGACCGGGCCGAAGATGCGGGTGCCGATCGGCTCGAGCTTGGCGTTCAGCAGGACGGCGGCATTGCCGTCGAACTTGACCAGCGAGCCGTCCTGGCGGCGAACGCCCTTGGCGGTGCGAACGACGACGGCACTGTAGACCTCGCCCTTCTTCACGCGACCACGCGGCGCAGCTTCCTTGATGCTGACCTTGATCACGTCACCGATGCCGGCGTAACGACGCTTCGAGCCGCCGAGCACCTTGATGCACATGACGGATTTCGCGCCAGTGTTGTCCGCGACATCAAGCCGCGATTGCATTTGAATCATGTTCAGTCCCCAACTTGTACTGCGCAAGCGCAGTCAGTCTTGGGCCCGTGGTTTGGGCGGAGCCGAGGCTCGTTTCACTGGGGCTCCACTGACCTCATCACTGAGTTCCTTGGTGCACAGCCAAACGGGCGTTTCGGCGAAGCTGCGGATTATGGGGGACTTCTGAAACCCGTGTCAACCCGGTCCCGCAAAAGAAACCGGGCGCAGCGCCAGGACTTTGCCTGCGCGCCACAACCTACAATCGCGGACTTTTCATTTCTGCCCCGGGGCCGTCTGGCACGCAGGGGCGTCCACTGAGGATTCTCACGTGTTCATTTCCGAAGCTTTTGCCCAGGCCGCTCCCGCAGCAGGCGCCCAGTCGCCGTTCGGCGGTGGCATCACCGGCATGCTGCCGTTCGTGCTGCTGTTCGTGGTGATGTACTTCGTGATGATCCGCCCGCAGATGAAGCGGCAGAAAGAGCACAAGGCGATGATCGAGGCCGTCGCCAAGGGCGACGAGGTCGTGATCGCCGGCGGCCTGCTCGGCAAGGTCGCCAAGCTCGGCGAGACCTTCATCCACGTCGAGATCGCCGAAGGCGTCGAGGTGCAGGTGCAGCGCAGCTCCGTCGTGCAAGTGCTGCCCAAGGGCACGGTCAAGTAAGCAGGGTGCCATGAATCGCTATCCGTGGTGGAAGTACGCGATCCTCGGGATCGCGCTGGTGGTCGGCCTGCTGTACACGCTGCCCAATGTGTTCGGCGAAGCGCCGGCCGTGCAGATCAGCAGCGGCAAGCCGACGCTGAAGCTCGATGCGTCGATGACGCAGCGCGTGACGCAGGCGCTGTCCGCGGCCGGCATCCCGTCGGACTTCGTCGAGTTCGACGGCAACTCGGTGCGCGCCCGCTTCGGCGACGTCGACACCCAGGGCAAGGCCAAGGTAGCGATCGCCAATGCACTCAACCCGGACCCGAACGACCCGAGCTACGTCGTCGCGCTGAACCTGCTGTCGCGCTCGCCGCACTGGCTGACCGCGATCCGCGCGCTGCCGATGTACCTGGGCCTGGACCTGCGCGGCGGCGTGCACTTCCTGATGCAGGTCGACATGAAGTCGGCGCTGACCAAGAAGGCCGAGGCGCTGACCGGCGACATCCGCACGCTGCTGCGCGACAAGAACCTGCGCCACGCCGGCATCTCGCGCAACGGCGACACCGTCGAGGTGCGCTTCCGCGACCGCGAGACGGTGAACGCGGCGCGCTCACTGCTGACCGAACAGCTGCCCGACCTGCAATGGACCGAGACGCCCGACGGCACCGAGATCCGCATGTCCGGCGCTCTGAAGCCGGCGGCCGCGCGCCTGGTCCAGGACGCCGCGATCAAGCAGAACATCACGACGCTGCACAACCGCGTCAATGAACTGGGCGTCGCCGAACCGGTGATCCAGCAGCAGGGCGTCGACCGCGTGGTCGTCGAGCTGCCGGGCGTGCAGGACACCGCGCGCGCCAAGCAGACGCTCGGCCGCACCGCGACACTCGAGCTGCGCATGGTCGACGACAGCGCCGAAGCCAATTCGGCGGCAGCCGGCAACGGGCCGGTGCCGTTCGGCACCGAGCGCTTCACCGAACGCGGCGGCCGCTCGATCATCGTCAAGCGCAACGTCGTGCTGACCGGCGACAGCCTGACCGATGCGCAACCCGGCTTCGACAGCCAGACCCAGCAGCCGAAGGTCGACCTGACCGTCGACGCGAAGGGCGCGCGCATCATGCGCGACACCTCGCGCGACAACATCGGCAAGCGCATGGCGATCATCCTGTTCGAGAAGGGCAAGGGCGAGGTCGTGACCGCGCCGGTGATCCAGGGCGAACTCGGCAACCGCTTCCAGATCTCCGGCTCGATGACGCCGTCCGAGGCCACCGACACCGCGCTGCTGCTGCGCGCTGGCTCGCTGGCCGCGCCGATGGACATCATCGAGGAGAGCACGATCGGGCCGACGCTCGGCGCCGACAACATCGCCAAGGGCTTCCACAGCGTGATGGGCGGCTTCGCCCTGATCGCGCTGTTCATGTGCTGCTACTACCTGCTGTTCGGCGTGTTCTCGACGCTGGCGCTCGCGTTCAACCTGCTGCTGCTGGTGGCGGTGCTGTCGATGCTGCAGGCGACGCTGACGCTGCCGGGCGTGGCCGCCATCGCGCTGACGCTGGGCATGGCGATCGACGCCAACGTGCTGATCAACGAGCGGGTGCGCGAGGAACTGCGCAACGGCGCGTCGGCGCAGGCGGCGATCCACGCCGGCTACGAGCGCGCGTTCGCGACCATCCTCGACTCCAACGTCACCACGCTGATCGCCGGCSTCGCGCTGCTGGCCTTCGGCTCCGGCCCGATCAAGGGCTTCGCCGTGGTGCACTGCCTGGGCATCCTCACGTCGATGTTCTCGGCGGTGATGTTCTCGCGCGGCCTCGTGAACCTCTGGTACGGCAGCAAGAAGAAGCTCAAGAGCGTGTCGATCGGCCAGGTCTGGCGCCCGCAGGGCGCACCGGCCACGCCGGGCGACCAGCCGCAAGGCTGACCCCACGCAACACCCGAACTAGCAGGCAATTCCATGGAATTCTTCCGGATCAAGCGCGACATCCCGTTCATGCGGCATGCGCTGGTGTTCAACGTCGTGTCGCTGCTGACCTTCCTGGCGGCGGTGTTCTTCCTCGCGACCCGCGGGCTGCACCTGTCGGTCGAGTTCACCGGCGGCACGCTGATCGAGACCGCCTATTCGCAGTCGGCCGACATCAACCGGGTGCGCGGCATCGTCGAAGGCCTGCAACTGGGCGAGGCCCAGGTGCAGAACTTCGGCAGCGCGCGCGACGTGCTGATCCGCCTGCCGGTGCGGCCGGACATCAAGCAGGACGTGGTCGTCGAGCGGGTGTTCGGTGCACTGTGCAAAGCCGAGAACGGCATCGTGTCGACGCTGCAGTCCGTCAGCGACAAGGGCGAGGCCGTGTCGCGCCCGGTCTGCAAGGTCGGCGACGCGGAGCCGGTATCGCTGCGCCGCAACGAGTTCGTCGGCCCGCAGGTCGGCCGCGAACTGGCCGAGGACGGCGCCAAGGCGCTGGTCTTCGTGATCGCCGGCATCATGCTGTACCTCGCCTTCCGCTTCGAGTGGAAGTTCTCGGTCGCCGCGATCGTCGCCAACCTGCACGACGTGATCATCATCCTGGGCTTCTTCGCGTTCTTCCAGTGGGAGTTCAGCCTGTCGGTGCTGGCCGCCGTGCTCGCGGTGCTGGGCTACTCGGTCAACGAATCGGTCGTGATCTTCGACCGGATCCGCGAGGCCTTCCGCAAGTACCGCAAGATGACGACACCCGAAGTCATCGACCACGCGATCACCAGCACGATGAGCCGCACCATCATCACGCACGGCAGCACCCAGATGATGGTGCTGTCGATGCTGATCTTCGGCGGCCAGACGCTGCACTATTTCGCCGTGGCGCTGACGATCGGCATCCTGTTCGGCATCTACTCGTCGGTTTTCGTGGCCGCCGCCATCGCGATGTGGCTGGGCGTGAAGCGTGAAGACCTGATGAAAGCGACGGCCAAAGAGACCGATCCGGACGATCCGAACGCCGGAGCGGTGGTGTAGAGTAAGGACTTCCCCACTCGATCGCTATCCGACACCTTCATGGCGACCGCCGCCGATTCGTTGGCCCTGGCCGCCCAGGCGCGCCGCTCCTACGTCGAGCGGCTCCTCTACGGCGTGCCCGGCATCGTCCAGGCGGTCGAGGAAGGCGCCCGCTTGCTGGCCGCCCAGACGGCCGAGCACGGGATCCAGTACAAGCGCCGCGATGCGGCGGCCGACCTGCGGCGCGCCGCGCCGTTGTGGGTCAGCGGCATGACGACGGCACTGCGCGCCTCGCTCGGCAACGGCATGGTGTCGGCTTCGCGCCCCGGTGACCTGCCACCACCCGGGCGCGCTGCCAGCATGACGCTGGTCGACGACGACACCATCGAGGTCGAGATCCTCAGTTCGCGGCTGGCGTTGGCGATGATGGACAAGTCGTCGTGGGAGTTCACCGACCTGCGCTCGCGCATGTCGTCGATGGAACGCCGCGACGAGCTCGACACCAACGACGTGCTGCGCCCCCATGTGCTGGCCCGCATCGTCACCGCCGCCTGGCGCGGGGCCTCGCTCAACCATGACCTGTGGCGCACGCTGCAGGGCGTGATCCACGAGGAATTCGCGCATTTCGCCGAAGAGGCGTACCACGAGACCAACCGCTGGCTGGTGCAGAAGGGCGTGTTGCCCGACGTCGACCTGCGGCCGTTCATCCGGCGCACGCGCAATGGCCAGGGTGCTGGCGGTGGCGGCGCCTCCGGCGGGCCGGCGACCGTCGCATCGCCGGCAGGCACCGGCTTCGGCCGCACCGGCGTCGGTGAGGAAACCCGCATGATGACCCGGGCCGGCGGCTTCGCCCGCGGGGCCGACCACGCCGAGGCGGTGCTCGGGCGCCTGAACCGGCTGATCGGCCGGCAGCTCCCCGACTTCAGCCGCACGGCGCCGATGAATTCGGCCTCGCCCGAGTTGCGGGCCGCAATCACGGACGCCCAGCAAGGCATCCAGCGGCGCCTCGGAGCGGGCTCGCCCGATTCCCCGCGCACCTCGGCCGGCCAGGTCAGCACCCCGGCCCTGCTCGAGGAACTGCACCAGCGCAAGCAGGCGCTGAAGAAGGCCGCGTCGACGCCGGTCGAGCGCGCCACGATCGAGATCGTCGCGCTGCTGTTCCAGAGCATCCTGACCGAGGAGCGCATCCCGGCCGTCGTGCGGGTGTGGTTCGCCCGGCTGCAGATGCCGGTGCTGCGGGTGGCCGTCAGCGAGCCCGATTTCTTTGCGACCGTCGACCACCCGGCGCGCCGGCTGATCGACCGCATGGGCGCCTGCGTGATGGGCTTCGACTCCACCAGCCGCGCCGTCGGCGATGCGCTGGAGCGCGAGATCAAGCGCGTCGTGCAGGTCGTCGAGGCCTACCCGGACACCGGACGCCGGGTGTTCCAGACCGTGCTGACCGAGTTCGAGAAGTTCCTCGAGAACTATTTCCAGAACGAGAACGAGGCCACCCGCAAGGGCGTCTCGCTGGCCCAGCAGGTCGAGCAGCGCGAGACGCTCGCGATCCAGTACACGATCGAGCTGCGCAAGATGCTCAACGAGGTGCCGGTGCAGGAAGGCGTGCGCGACTTCCTGTTCCAGGTCTGGGCCGACGTGATGGCGATGACTGCGGTGAAGAGCGGCGCGCAGGGCGCCGAGACGAAGACGATGAAGCGCGCCGCGGCCGACCTGATCTGGTCGGCGAGCGCGAAGGTCTCGCGCGAGGAACGCGCCGAAGTGATCCGCCGCCTGCCGCCGCTGCTGAAGACGCTGCGCGAGGGCATGGACCACGCCGGCGTCTCGCCCGAGCGCCAGGACGAGCACATCCAGCGGCTGAACAACTCGCTCGCCGCGGCGTTCACCGCGAAGACGGCCGCGATCCCGCAGGAGCGGCTCGAGGAACTGATGGTCCGCCTCGAGACCCTCGAGGAAATGCTGCCGGAATCGGCCGATGTCGACATCGACGAGGCGATGGTGCTGGACCTGTCGGGCCACGAGAGCGCCGAGCTCGAGGTGGTCGGCGAAGGTGGCTCGATGCCGACGCCGGCGATGCTGACCTGGGCGCGCGAGCTGCAGGTCGGCGGCTGGTACATGCTCGACTACCGCAATCGCAACGAGGCCGTGCAGCTCGCCTGGCAGGGCCTGCGGCGCCAGCTGGCGCTGTTCGTGTCGCCGCATGGGCGCGGCATCCTGTTCCAGCAGCACCGCCTGGCGGCCTTCCTGCAGGCCGGCCTGCTGGTGCCGGCGCAGGATGAATCGCTGACCGTGCGGGCCACGCGCAGCGCGCTGGCCAAGCTCGATGTCGATCCGAGCCGGTTGTTGAACTGACCCTCCGGCCCCAACGAAAAAGCCACCGCGTTCGGTGGCTTTTTTCGTTGGCAAGGCGGGGAAGTCAGTGGATCAACCGATCCGCCTCGTCGACGAACAACTCGTCCAGGATCAGCGCATCGGGTTCTTCGCCCAGGCTCCAGAACACCATCAGCACGATGATCTTCAGGTCTTCGAGGTCGACCGGTCCGCCGGAAATCGCCGTCGCGCGATCGATGACCATCTCACGCATCGGTGGCGGCAGCACGCCGGCCGATTCGAGGAAGCTGACGAAGCCGATGGACGCCTCGCCCAGGTGCTCCTGCTCGGTGGGCGTGTAGACGCGAAGACTGTCGGGACCCTGCTCGCCGCCGTACGACTGCGCTGCAGTGGCCAGGCCGTCGAGCCAGGACAGCGCCTCTTCGATCTCGTCGGACTCGAAGCCCATCGCTGACAGCTTGCGTGTCAGTTGGGCGTGGTCCGGGCATGCGTCCGGCCGCCAGTAGTTTTCGTACAGGTAGACAAGCACGTCGAACATGAACCCACTATACCGCACGGTCACTCCCGCATGACTGGCAAAAAGCCCTGGGTCCGGGGTGGCTCAGGCAGCTGAAACCCTCTGAAACAGCTGGCCCGGAAGCCGGCTCACGCGGCCTTCCAATTCCAGCTCCAGCAGGCGGATGTTGAGCTGCTGCGCCGACCATCCGGTGCGTGCGACCAGCGCGTCCAGCGTGACGGGCTCGAACCCGAGTGCCGCCATGACGGCATCGTCGGGGATGCTCCCGGAGTCAACGCCCACGTCGGCCGTCGCTCCCGGATCACCACGCTGCTGGAACTGGAATTCCTCGAGCACATCGGCCGCACTCTCGACCAGCTTGGCACCCTGCTTGATGAGCCCATGGCAGCCGCGCGACTGCGGCGAATGAATCGAGCCGGGAATCGCGAACACCTCGCGACCCGCCTCGCTGGCGAGCCGGGCGCTGATCAGCGAACCCGATTGCAGCGCTGCCTCGACGACCAGCGTGCCGCGCGACAGGCCGGTGATGATGCGGTTGCGCTGCGGGAAGTTGTGCGCGAGCGGCGGCATGCCCAGCGCGTACTCGCTCAGCATCAGCCCTTCGGCGGCTATGCGTTTCGCCAGCGCGGCATGGCGTTTCGGGAAGACCTGGTCCAGGCCGGTACCGACCAC
>NZ_JBFUGN010000017.1:0-20728 GCF_056402895.1 Rhizobacter sp. P3_B12
CTCCAGCCCCGACAGCGCGATCTTCAGCCCCTGCCCTTCCTCGCCCAGCCGGTTCGCCGCCGGGATGCGGCAGTTCTCGAACAGGATCTGCGCGGTGTCGCTCGCGTGCTGGCCCATCTTGTCCTCCAGCCGCGCCACCACGTAGCCCGGCGTCGAGGTCGGCACGATGAACGCGCTGATGCCCTTCTTGCCGGCCGCCTTGTCGGTGACCGCCATCACGATCGCCACGTCGCCGTGCTGGCCGCTGGTGATGAACTGCTTGACGCCATTGAGCACGTAGTGCTCGCCGTCGCGCACCGCGCTCGTCTTCAGCCCGTCGGCCTGCGAGCCGACGTGCGGCTCGGTCAGGCAGAACGCACCGAGCATCTCGCCGCGCGCCAGCGGCTTCAGCCACAGCGCCTTCTGCGCCTCGTCGCCCCAGGCCATCAGGATCGAGCACACCGGGCAGTTGTTGACGCTGACGATGGTCGACGTGGCGCCGTCGCCGGCCGCGATCTCCTCGAGGATCAGCGACAGGCTCAGGTAGTCGAGCCCGGCGCCGTCCCACTCGGTGGGCACCGCCACGCCGTAGCAGCCGAGCTCGGCCAGGCCACGCAGCTCGTCCTTCGGGAAATGGTGCTCCTTGTCCCAGCGGGCGGCCTGCGGGGCGATGCGGTCCTGCACGTAGGCGCGCACGGCGTCCTGCACCGCGCGGTGGTCTTCGGTCAGCATGGGGTGTCTCCTCGTTCTTGTCAGTGTCACCAGGCCAGCGGCTGGTGGTCGTGGTTCAGGAAGCTGCCGTTCTCCGACGGCTGCAGCGCGGCCAGCGTGCGCCGCATGTCGGCCACGCTCTGCTCGACGCTGATGTCGGCCGACGAACCGCCCATGTCGGTGCGCACCCAGCCCGGGTGGAAGGCGACGCAGGTCGCGCGGCCGGCGAGCGTGAACGACATGTCCTTCAGCACCGAATTGAGCGCCGCCTTCGACGCGCGGTACAGCCAGCTGCTGCCCGAGCTGCGCAGCCCGATCGAGCCCATGCGCGACGACAGCACCGCGAGCTTCGCGCCGGGCGCGAGCGATTCCATCACCTGCGGCAGGATGCGCATCGCACCGAGCACGTTGGTGTGCATCACCGCATCGAAGTCGTCCGCGCTCGGCGTCTGCGGCGCCGCCAGCTGCGGCCCGAGCACGCCGGCATTGACGACGACGACATCGAAGGCCTGCCCGTCGATGCGCCAGGCCAGGCCCGAGGCGCTCGCGGTGTCGGTCACGTCGAGCGCGAAGGCCTCGGCGCCGAGCTGCTGCAGGCGCGCAATGCCGGCATCGTCGCGCGCAGTGGCGGTGACGCGTGCGCCGGCCTCGCGGTACTGGCGGACGAATTCGAGGCCGATGCCGCGCGAGGCGCCGATGATGAGGATGTTCATCGGCGCGTCAGACCAGCTCCACCGCCATGGCCGTCGCCTCGCCGCCGCCGATGCACAGCGCCGCGACGCCGCGCTTCAGCCCGCGCTTGCGCAGCGCGCCCAGCAGCGTGACGACGATGCGCGCGCCGCTCGCGCCGATCGGGTGGCCCAGTGCGCACGCGCCGCCGTGCACGTTGACGATCTCGTGCGGCAGCTTGAACTCGTGCATCGCYGCCATCGTCACCGCGGCGAAGGCTTCGTTGACCTCCCACAGGTCGACCTCCTTCGCGGCCCAGCCGGTCTTCTTCAGCACCTTCTCGATCGCGCCGATCGGCGCGGTCGTGAACCAGTTCGGCGCCTGCGCATGCACCGCATGCGCATGGATGCGGGCCAGCACCGTGCTGCCGAGCCGCTTCGCGGTGCTCTCGCGCATCAGCACCAGCGCCGCGGCGCCATCGGAGATGCTCGACGCATTCGCCGCGGTGATCGTGCCGTCTTTCTTGAACGCCGGCTTCAGCGTCGGGATCTTGTCGAGCTTGGCCTTGAACGGCTGCTCGTCGAACTTCACCACCGTGTCGCCGCCCTTGCCGGCCACCGTCACCGGCGCGATCTCCCAGTCGAAGCTGCCGTCTTCGTTGGCCTGCTTGCTGCGCTGCGTCGACGCGATCGCGAACGCATCCTGCGCCTCGCGGCTGAACTGGTACTTGGCCACGCACTCCTCGGCGAACACGCCCATCGCGCGGCCGCGGTCGTAGGCATCCTCCAGCCCGTCGATCGCCATGTGGTCGAACATCTGGGCCGCGCCGTAGCGCACGCCCTTGCGCGCGAACATCAGGTGCGGCGCATTCGTCATGCTCTCCATGCCGCCGGCCACCATCACGTCGACGCTCTCGGCCTTCAGCATGTCGTGCGCGAACATCATCGCGCGCATGCCCGAGCCGCACATCTTCGACAGCGTCACCGCGCCGGCCGACTGCGGCAGCCCGGCCCCGAGCGCCGCCTGGCGCGCCGGCGCCTGGCCCTGGCCGGCCATCAGGCAGTTGCCCATCAGCACCTCGTTGACGGCGTCGCCGGTGATGCCSGCGCGCTCGACGGCCGCCTTGATCGCGATGGCGCCCAGCTGATGGCCGGCCAGCGCGCTGAAATCACCCAGCAGGCCGCCGATGGGTGTGCGGGCAGCGGACACGATGACGATGGGGTCGGTGTCGTGTGCGGTCGTGTGTGCGGTCATGGGGGTCTCCTTCAGGGGGTGAAAGCTCAGGTTGTTGTACGCCTCGCGGCGATCTCGTGCAATGCATCCAGCAGCCGGTCGACCTCGGCCTCGGTGTGCGCCGCCGACAAGGTGATGCGCAGCCGCGCGCTGCCCGCCGGCACCGTCGGCGGCCGGATCGCCGGCACCCACAGGCCGCGCTCGCGCAGGCCCGCGGCCATCGCCAGCGCCTCGGCATTGCCGCCGAGGATCAGCGGCTGCACCGGCGTCGGCGACGGCGGGTTCGGCCACGGCAGCGCTGCGAGCCCGGCGCGCAGCCGCTTCACCAGCGCCAGCACGTGGGCCCGCCGCTGCGGCTCGCGCTGCATCACGCGCAGGCTCTCGCGCAGCACCTCGGCCTGCATCGCCGGCATCGCGGTCGCGAAGGTGTAGCTGCGGGTGCGCTGCAGCAGCCAGTCGACCAGCGTCGCGTCGCCGGCGACGAACGCGCCGGCCCCACCGGCCGCCTTGCCGAGCGTCGCCATGTAGACGAGGCGCTTCGAGCGCAGCCCGAAATGCGCCGCCGTGCCGCGCCCGTCCGGCCCGAGCACGCCGAAGCCGTGCGCRTCGTCGACCAGCAGCCACGCGTTGTGGCGCTCGCACAGCGACAGCAGCCCGGGCAGCGGCGCGAGGTCGCCGTCCATGCTGAACACCGCATCGGTGACCACCAGCTTGCGCTCGGCCGTCGATGCGGCGAGCCGGCTGGCCAGGCCCTCCAGGTCGCCATGCGGATACACGCCGATCTGCGCGCCCGACAACCGCGAACCGTCGATCAGGCAGGCATGGTTCAGCGCATCGCAGAACAGCGCATCGCCACGCCCCACCAGCGCCGGCAGCAGCCCGACATTGGCCGCGAAGCCGGCATAGAAGCTGAGCGCCGCCTGCTGGCCGACGAACGCGGCCAGCTCGCGCTCCAGTGCGTCATGCGCCTCGGTGTGGCCACAGACCAGCGGCGACGCGGTCGCGCCGACACCCCACTGCTGCGCTGCGCGCTGCGCCGCGGCGATCAGGTCCGGGTGCTGCGCCAGGCCCAGGTAGTCGTTGCTGCAGAACGCGAGCAGCGATTCGCCGTCGACCACCATGCGCGGGCCGTCCACCTGCTGCACCACGCGGCGGCGCCGGCGCAGGCTGGCGCCGTCCAGCGCGTCGAGCTCCGTGGCCATCTCGGCGAGGTCGAAGGCGTTCATCGCGCGGTCCAGTGGCGCAGCATGTCCTGCGCGCTCGCGTGCGGCTGGTGCGGCAGCTCGGCCCACAGCGGGGCGTCGATGCGCTCGCGCAGCGTCGCGATGTTCTCGTCGACCGCGAGCATCGCCGGGTCGACGCGGTTCGCGACCCAGCCGGCCAGGCGCAGCCCGCGCGCGCGGATCGCCTCCTGCGTCAGCAAGGCGTGGTTCAGGCAGCCGAGCCGCAGGCCGACCACCAGCAGCACCGGCAGGTCGAGCGCCTGCGCGAGGTCGGCACCGGTCTGCGTGTCGTTCAACGGCACCAGGAAGCCGCCGGCGCCTTCGACGACGACCGCGTCGGCCAACGCGGCCAGGTCGCGGTAGCGCCGGCCGAGCTCGCAGATGTCGATCTGCACGCCGGCCGCGCGCGCGGCCAGGTGGGGCGACAACGGCAGCGGCAGGCAGTACGGGTTGTCCAGCTCGCGCGGCACCGCGACGGTGGCGGCGGCGCGCAGCGCGAGCACGTCTTCGTTGTCGTCGCCGTGCGGCGTCGCGATCGTGCCGGCGGCCACCGGCTTCATGCCGACCACGCGCTTGTGGCGGCGCCGCAGGTCGAGCATCAAGGTGCTCGCGACCAGGGTCTTGCCGACGCCGGTGTCGGTGCCGGTGACGAAATAGCCTTCGACGCTCATGACAAGCTCTCCTGCAATGCGGCGAGCGCACCGGCCGCGAGCTGTGCGCAGGCCGCCGCATCGATCACGTACGGCGGCATGAAGTACAGCGTGCTGCCGATCGGCCGCAGCATCAGCCCGTGCCGCAGCGCAGCCGCGTGGTAGCGGCGCGCGAACAGCGGATCCGCGCTGTCGATGTCGAACGCCCACACCATGCCGAGCCGGCGGCTGCGCAGCACCGCCGGGTGCGCTCGCAGCGGCTCGCACAGCGCGTCGAGCGCGGCGGCCGTTGCCGCGTTGTGCGCCATCCAGTCGCGCTGGCCGAAGATCTCCAGCGTCGCGAGCGCGGCGCGGCAGGCCAGCGGGTTGCCGGTGTACGAATGCGAATGCAGGAAGCCGCGCGCCGTGCTGTCGTCGTAGAACGAGGCGAACACCTCGTCGGTGGCCAGCACCGTCGACAACGCCATCGTGCCGCCCGTCAGCCCCTTCGACAGGCACAGCAGGTCCGGCCGGATGCCGGCCTGCTGGTGCGCGAACAGGCTGCCGGTGCGGCCGAAGCCGACTGCGATCTCGTCGCACACCAGGTGCACCTCGTAGCGGTCGCACAGCGCGCGCAGCTCGCGCAGGTAGGCCGGGTCGTGCATCGCCATGCCGGCGGCGCACTGGATCAGCGGCTCGACGATCACCGCGGCGATCTCGTCGTGCCGCGATTCCAGCACCGCCTGCAGCGCCTGCGCGCAGCGGCGCGCCACGTCGGCCGGCGTCTCGCCCGGCTCGGCGCCGCGCGCATCGGGGCTCGGCACCGTCGCGCTCAGGCGCACCAGCGGGCCGTAGGCATCGCGGAACAACGCGATGTCGGTCACCGACAGCGCGCCCACCGTCTCGCCGTGGTAGCCGCCCTCGATACCGATGAATTTGTTCTTGCCGGGCCGGCCGCGGTTGCGCCAGTGGTGGGCGCTCATCTTCAGCGCGATCTCGGTGGCGGCCGCGCCGTCGCTGGCGTAGAACGCATGGCCCAGGCCGGTGAGTCCGGCCAGCCGCTCCGACAACGCCACCACCGGCTCGTGCGTGCAGCCGGCCAGCATCACGTGGCACAGCGTGTCGAGCTGCGCATGCAGCGCCGCGCGCAGGTGCGGGTGCCCGTGGCCGAACAGGTTGACCCACCACGAGCTGATGCCGTCGAGGTAGCGCCGGCCCGCCGTGTCGACCAGCCACACGCCGTCGGCGCCGGCCACTTCGAGCAGCGGCTGCGTCTCGTGCTGCTTCATCTGGCTGCAGGGGTGCCACACCGCGGCACGGCTGCGTTCGTTCAATGTCGTCGTCATGTCGATGTCGTCACGTCGGAGCCCAGCTGCGCCGCGCGCAGCCGTCGTTGGTTCTTGAAGCGCCGCGCCGGGTCGTACGGAAACACGTCGTGCACGTGCCCGGCCTGGATGCGCTCCTTGCGACGCTGCCAGAAATCGGCGTCCAGCAGGTCGGCATGGTGTTTCATGAACACCTCGCGCACGCCCGGGTGGCCGAGCAGGAATGGCCCGAAGGTCTCGGGGAACACATCGCGCGGCCCGACGCGGTACCAGACCTCGGCGGAGAGCTCCTCCTCTTCGGTGCGCGGTGCCGGCACGCGGCGGAAGTTGCAGTCGCTCAGGTACTCGATCTCGTCGTAGTCGTAGAACACCACCTTGCCGTTGCGCGTGACGCCGAAGTTCTTCCACAGCATGTCGCCGGGAAAGATGTTCGCGGCGACCAGGTCCTTGATCGCGTTGCCGTACTCGATGACCGCGTGCTCCACCTGCTCGGGCGTCGCCTCCTGCAGGTAGATGTTGAGCGGCACCATGCGGCGCTCGATGTAGACGTGGCGGATCACCAGGTCGTCGCCATCCTCCTCGAGCAGGCTGCCGCAGAAGTGCTTCAGCTCGGCCACCAGCTCGTCGTCGAAGCGCACCCGTGGGAAGGCGACGTTGCTGTACTCCAGCGTGTCGGCCATGCGCCCGACGCGGTCGTGCTGCTTCACGAGCAGGTACTTGCTCTTGATCAGCTCGCGCGTCGTCTCCTTCTGCGGCGGGTAGAAATCCTTGATCACCTTGAACACGTACGGGAACGACGGCAGGTCGAACACCAGCATCACCATGCCCTTGATGCCGGGCGCGATGCGGAAGGTGTCGCTGCTGTGGCGCAGGTGCGCGAGCAGGTCGCGGTAGAAGATGTTCTTGCCCTGCTTCTGCAGCCCGAGCGCGCTGTACAGCTCCGAGCGCGGCTTGCGCGGCATCAGCGTGCGCAGGAACTGCACGCAGGCCGACGGGATCTCCATGTCGACCAGGAAGTACGCGCGCGCGAAGCTGAACAGCATCAGCAGGTCGTCCTCGCTGAGCAGCACGGTGTCGATCGTGAGCCCGTGGCCGCCGGCGCTGTGCAGGATCGGCAGCGCGAACGGCGTCTCCTTGTAGCCGTTGATCACCTTGCCCACCACGTAGGCGCCCTTGTTGCGGAAGAACAGCGAGCTCAGCACCTGGATCTGGAAGTTCGCGCGCGGCCGGAAATCGCCCATCTGCGCGGTGACGGCGGCCAGCACGTGGTCGATGTCGCGCTCCAGGTCCTCGAACTCGCAGGCCAGCTGGAAGTTGTGCACCACGCGCAGCCAGGTCTCGCGCAGCGTCTCGCGCGTCGGGTAGTAGGCGCGGTAGGTCGGCTGCGACGCCGGCTCGTCGTTCTCGATGTACTCGGTCGACACCGCCGGGCGCACGAAGATGAAGTCGTTGTTGAAGTAGCTGCGGTGCAGGATCTTCGTCGTCACCGAGTTGAAGAAGGTCTCGGCGAGCTCGGGCTGGTGGTGGTTGGTCAGCAGGCCGATGTAGTGCAGCTTGGCCTCCTGCCAGGCCTCGGACGTGAGGCTGGCGGCATCGAACTCGGTCTGCAGCCGCTCGACGGCCTCATCGACGCGCACGTCGTAGAACTCGATGCGCTCGCGCTGCGCGCGCTGCTGGCCGTGCCAGTCGGCCGTCTCGAAGCGCTGCTTGGCCCCGGCGCTGGCGGCGCGGAACAAGCGGTAGTGCCGGTTGAAGCCGTCGAGCATCGCCTGTGCGATGCCGAACGCGCGCGCGTCGGTGAGGGCCTGCGGGAACATGCGCCGCCGCGGTTCAGCCGACCGCCCCCATCGACGCATAGCGCGACTGCAGCCCCGCCAGCGCATCGTCGTACGCCGTGCCGACCTGCTCCGGGCCGGCGATGGTGATCTTCATGTCCTGCAGCAGGCCGTTGTACAGGCCGTAGAACCAGCCGTGGATGACCAGTTCCTGGCCGCGCCGCCACGCCTCTTCGACCACCGTGGTGTGGCAGACGTTGCGCGCCTGCTCGATCACGTTCAGCTCGCACAGCGCATCGACGCGGCGCGCTTCCTGCACGGTGTCGAGCCAGGCCTGGTGCTTGTTGCGCACGTCCTTGACGTGGCTGATCCAGTTGTCGGCGAGGCCCACGCGCCGGTCGTGCAGCGCCGCCGCGACACCCCCGCAGCCGGAATGGCCGACCACGATGATGTGCTTGACCTTCAGCATGTCGGTCGCGAACTGGATCACCGACAAGGCGTTCAGGTCGGAGTGCACCACCACGTTGGCGACGTTGCGGTGCACGAACAGCTCGCCCGGCGCCAGGTCGACCAGCTCGTTGGCCGGCACGCGGCTGTCGGCGCAGCCGATCCACAGGTACTGCGGCGCCTGCTGCTTCAGCAGCCCGGTGAAGAAGCCCGGCGAGCGTGCTTCGGTGCGCTGCGCCCACAGGCGGTTGCTGGCGAGAAGTTCTTGCAGGTCGGTGGTCATGATGTTGCAGTGCAGCGAAGACGCGGCAGTGTAAGCAGTTGCGGATTCGCTCTCACCCTCTCAGGCCAGCAGCCGGGTGATGAKGGGCGCCGGCTCGCCGTCGGTCCAGCGGTGGGCGCGCTTGCCCTCGACCGAGGTGACGGCTTCGACGAGCCGGCCTTGCGCATCCAGGCGCACCGCGGCGCTGTCGTCGCAGGCGAGGCAGTCGCCGGCGTGGTCGCGCGCCACCTGCTCGACCAGCGGCCGGCGCCACGCCTCGCCGTCGTAGTGCGGGCAGAAGGTGCCGGCCGCGAAGCCGAGGCCCTGCTGCACGCCGCCGCCGGGCACGCTGTCGGTGACGTAGCGGTCGAACCAGCAGTTCGCGCCGGCACTGATGCCGGCCAGCACGCCGCCGGCGTCGAGCAGGTCGGCGAAGGCCGCCGCCAGGTCGTAGAGCTGCCACACCGCGAGCATCGCCGGCGTGTTGCCGCCGCCGACGTAGACGACGTCGCTCGCGAGCACCTCGGCGCGCAGGTCGAGCCCGCGGTCGAACTGGAACAGCGGCAGGTGGCGGGCCTCGCAGTCGAGCTTCGCGAAGGCCTTGTAGAAGCGCAGCAGGTAGTCGGGGCTGTCGCCGCTGGCGGTGCCGATGAAGCTCACGCGCGGGCGGGGCCGGCGGGCAAGCGAGAGGATGTAGCGGTCGAGGCGGGGGTTCTCAGGCTCCATCGAGAAGCCGCCCCCGCCCAACGCGACGATGTGCCCTGTCATGCCCACGCTCCCGCGGGGCATGCAGGCCCCGTCGTCAGTTGAGGATCTTGCCGTTCGCGCCGAACATCGCGAAGTTCACGTAGTGCGAACCCGGCTTGTCGTTGACGCTGAAGTCGAGCGTGTAGCCGCCGACGTCGATCGCGCTGGCGGCATTCAGCGCCGCGGTGACGCCGGCCGGCGTCAGCGAGGTCGTGGTCTCCAGCACCTTGACCAGCGCCTTCGCGGCGATGAAGCCCTCGATCGAGCGGGCCGACAGGTCCGGATTGTTCGAGGCGGCCTTCAGCTGCATGTACTCGCGCACCACCGCCAGGCTGCTCTGCTGCGGCAGCGGCAGCACCACCGAGAACGCGTAGCCGCGCGCACGCTCCGGGCCGAGCGCCTTCAGCAGCGCATCGGTGTCGATGATCGACATGCCGTACAGGATGCCCTGGCCGCCCTTGGCGGCGTACTGCTTGACGAACTCGATGCCGGCCGCGGTGGTCGCGCCGAGGAACACCACCTGCACCTTCGAATCGATGATGTCGGCGACCGACTTCTCGACCTGCACCGTGTTGCGCGGGTAGCCGCTCGTCACCGCCAGCTCGATGCCGTGCTTCAGCGCCGCCGCCTGCGCGCCGGTCAGCACGTCCTTGCCCAGGCCGTCGTCCTGGTAGACCAGGCCCACGCGCTTCACGCCGACATGCGACAGCTGGTCGAACAGGCGACCCACCTCGTCGTGGTAGCTCGCCTTCACGATGTGCATGCCCGGCGCCTTGACGACCGAGGCCRCACCCGACACCGCCCCCACCAGCGAGGTCTTGGTCTGCGTGTAGACGCCGTCCTTGGCCAGCGCCTCGAGGTTGGCGGTGCCCACCGTGCTGATCATCGCGACCGGCGCTTCGGCGGCGATCAGTTCGCGCGTCAGGCGCACGCTGTCGTCGGGCTTCTGCGCGTCGTCGCGCGTCACCAGCTTGATCGGCCGGCCACGCACGCCGCCCTTCAGGTTCACCGCGTCGAAGTACAGCTTCGCGCCGGCGTTCATCGCCTTGCCGGTCACGGCCTGCGGGCCGGTGAACGGTGCGACCTGGCCGATCACGATCGGCTCGGCGGCCAGCGCCGCGAACGGGGCAGCCAGCGTGGCGGCCAGCAGGCCGGTAACGGCCAGCGCGTGCAGACGGAAGCGCTGCACAGCGGAAGTCGGTTTGGTAGACATCAGATGTTCCGGTATGGCGCGAACGGCGCCGTATGGACAGCATCTTAGAAAGCCGGACCGGGATATCCCTACTCATTTCGCGATTCAATTGCAAGCCGATGTGAACTGGTGCGCGAAGTTTTTTCTTGCCTTTTCGGCGGCGCGCGATATTCGCCCGAACCTGTCAAACAGCCGTCAGGAAACGGGCTCGAATCGGCGCGCCGCAGCATATTCACATCGTTTCGGCGAACAGCTCGCGGCCGATCAGCATGCGACGGATCTCCGAGGTGCCCGCGCCGATTTCGTAGAGCTTCGCGTCACGCCAGAGACGACCGAGCGGGTACTCGTTGATGTAGCCGTTGCCGCCGAAGACCTGGATGCCTTCGCCGGCCATCCAGGTGGCCTTCTCGGCGCACCACAGGATCACGCTCGCGCAATCCTTGCGCACCTGGCGCACGTGCTCGACGCCGAGCGAATCGAGGTTCTTGCCGACCGTGTAGCAGAAGGCACGCGCCGCCTGCAGCACGGTGTACATGTCGGCGACCTTGCCCTGGATCAGCTGGAACTCGCCGATGCTCTGGCCGAACTGCTTGCGGTCGTGGATGTACGGCACCACGTTGTCCATCACCGACTGCATGATGCCGATCGGCCCGGCCGCCAGCACCGCGCGCTCGTAGTCGAGCCCGCTCATCAGCACCTTGGCGCCGCCGTTCAGGCTGCCCAGCACGTTGGCGGCCGGCACCTCGACGTTCTGGAACACCATCTCGCCGGTGTGCGAGCCGCGCATGCCGAGCTTGTCGAGCTTCTGCGCGGTGCTGAAACCCTTCATGCCCTTCTCGACGATGAAGGCGGTGACGCCGCGGGCCCCGAGTTCGGGTTCGGTCTTCGCGTAGACCACCATCGTGTCGGCATCGGGGCCGTTGGTGATCCACATCTTGGTGCCGTTCAGCAGGTAGTGGCCGCCCTTGTCTTCCGCCTTCAGCTTCATGCTGATCACGTCGGAGCCGGCGCCCGGCTCGCTCATCGCGAGCGCACCCACATGCTCGCCGCTGATCAGCTTCGGCAGGTACTTGCGCTTCTGCGCCTCGCTGCCGTTGCGCTTGATCTGGTTCACGCACAGGTTGCTGTGCGCGCCGTAGCTCAGGCCGACGCTGGCCGACGCGCGGCTGATCTCCTCCATCGCGATCATGTGGGCGAGGTAGCCCATGTCGGCGCCGCCGTATTCCTCGCTGACGGTGACGCCGAGCACGCCGAGCTCGCCCATCTTGCGCCACAGGTCCATCGGGAACTGGTCGCTGCGGTCGATCTCGGCGGCGCGCGGGGCGATCTCGGCCTCGGCGAAGGCGCGCACGCTGTCGCGCAGCGCGTCGATGTCTTCGCCGAGCTGGAAGTCGAGTCCGGGCAGGTTCATGGGGTGTCTCCGTCAGTTTCTGGGATGGATCGTGTCAGGGCGAATTCAGCAGCCGCTTCGCCTCTTTCTCGTGCGTGCGCACCTCGTCGAGCGTGACGTGCAGGTCGGCCATCTGCTGCTCCAGCTGCTGGCGGTGCAGGCCCAGCACCGTGAGGAACTTCTTCAGCTGCGCCTGCGTGTCGCGCGGCGACTCGTACATGTCGACCAGCTCCTTCACCTCGGACAGCGTCAGCCCGAGCCGCTTGCCGCGCAGCGTCAGCTTCAGCCGGGTGCGGTCGCGCGCGGTGTAGATGCGGTTGCGCCCGGCACGCTGCGGCGACAGCAGCCCGCAGTCCTCGTAGAAGCGGATCGCCCGCGTCGTCAGGTCGAATTCGCGGGCGAGTTCGCTGATCGTGTAGGTGATTCCCGGGGTGGACGAGGTGGCGGACACCTCGGCGACAGCAGCGTGCGGCATGAAAACCTAGAATCGGCTGATTGACGTATACGTAAAGTGTAGCCGCCCCATGACATCACCGACCAAGCCGATGAACGAGCTCGAGCGACAGCTGCAGTACCCGCTGGGCGAGAACCTGCCCGACACCGGCCGGACGCTGGAGGTGGCGCCCGGCGTGCGGTGGCTGCGCATGCAGCTGCCCTTTGCGCTCGACCACATCAACCTCTGGCTGCTGCGCGACGAGATCGACGGCCGCGCCGGCTGGACGATCGTCGACTGCGGCATCACCAACGATGCGACGAAGGCGGCCTGGGAGCAGGTGTTCGAGGACGAGCTGCAGGGCCTGCCGGTGCTGCGGGTGATCGTGACGCACATGCACCCCGACCACATGGGGCTGGCGCACTGGCTGACCGAGCGCTGGAACGTGCGGCTGTGGATCAGCGCGACCGACTACAACGCGGCGCGGCTGGCCAGCACCTCCACCACCGGCTTCGGCGGCGAGGCGGCGGCGAAGTTCATGGCCAGCCACGGGCTGACCGACCCGGAGGCGGTGGCGAAGATCAAGGCGCGCAGCAACTACTACGCGACGATGGTGCCGCAGGTGCCGGCCGCGTTCCGCCGGCTGCTCGACGGCATGGTGCTCGCGATCGGCGGGCACGGCTGGCAGTGCATCTCCGGCTACGGGCATGCGCCGGAGCACATGTCGCTGTACTGCGCCGAGCTCGGTGTGCTGATCTCGGGCGACATGCTGCTGCCGCGCATCTCGACCAACGTCAGCGTGATCGACCTGGAGCCCGAGGCCGATCCGCTGCCGCTGTACCTGGCGTCGATCCAGCGCTATGCGTCATTGCCGGCCGACACGCTGGTGCTGCCGTCGCACGGCCGGCCGTTCCGCGGCATGCACACGCGGATCCAGCAGCTGGTGACGCACCATGACGATCGCTTCGCCGACGTGATGCGCGCCTGCGCCACCGCGCCGCAAAGCGCGGCCGACCTGCTGACGGTGCTGTTCACGCGCAAGCTGGACCTGCACCAGACGACGTTCGCGATGGGCGAATCGATCGCGCACCTGCATGCGTTGTGGCTGGCGGGGAGGCTGGTGCGCTCGGTGGATGCTGACGGGGTGTATCGCTTCGCGTGCCGCTGAAACCCCGTTCGCCCTGAGCCTGTCGAAGGGTCGGACTGAGCTTGTCGAAGGCCATGCGCGCTTTAGAACCAACCCTTCGACGGACGGGCCCTCGACAGGCTCGGTCCCTGCTCAGGGCGAACGGATGGCTGGCCTACGAGCGATACCCTCGAAACACATCCCGCAACGCCGGCACCGCCTTCACCGCCGGCTGCGACAGCGAGCGCTCGATCTCGTTCAGGTGCCGCCGCATCTCGGTCGACGCCCCCGCACCGGCCCCCTTCGAAATCACCTGCAGCAGCTGCTGGTGGCTGTGCGCGACGCACATCGGCTCGCCGGGCGACTTGTAGAGCGCCATCAGCAGCGAGGTGGTCGGCAGCAGCTCCTCGAGCAGCCGCACGAAGATCGGGTTGCCGCTCATGCGCGCGAGCTTCAGGTGGAACTCGCCCGACAGCCGGATCGCCTCCTGCTTGTTCTGCGACTTCGTCGCCCGCGCCTCGGCCTCGACCAGCTGGCGCAGCTCGGCCAGTTGCTCCGCGCTGAGCTTGCCGGCGAGCCGCCGCGCCACCTCGCACTCCACCACGCGCCGCGCATCGAACACATGCTCGCCGTCGCGCCGCGTCGGCTCGGGCACCTGGGCACCGCGGTTCGGCCGCAGCACGATCACGCCGTCCTGCGCGAGCTTGTGCAGGGCCTGGCGCACCAGCGTGCGCGAGACCTCGAAGGTCTGCGCCAGCTCCTCCTCGCGCAGCCGCGAGCCGGGCGCGAGGCGGTGGTCGATCACCGCCGCATAGATCGCTTCATAGACCCGGTCGGCACCCCCGGTCGCCGCGGTCGCTTCGGCCATCGTCAGGCGCCGCGGCGCTTGCCGAGGAACTTCACCAGCGCCAGCGTGCAGCCCATCACCGCGAACGACACCACCGTCGTCACCGTGCCGAGCGCGTAGATGGCCGGCGTGGTGACGGTGCTGGTCAGCCCCTGCAGCTCCAGCGGCAGCGTGTTGACGTCGCCGATCGCCTGCGAGGTGCGCGCGATCTCGTCCCAGCTGAGCGTGAAGCCGAACATGCCGACCCCCACCAGGCTCGGCGCGATCAGCGGCAGCACCACGTGGCGGAAGCTCTGCCACGGCGTGGCGCCCAGGTCGGCGGCCGCCTCCTCGAAGGCCGGATTGAAGCGGTTGAATACGGCCAGCATGATCAGCAGCCCGAACGGCAGCGTCCACGTCATGTGCGCGCCGAGCGCCGAGGTGTACAGCCCCATCGCGGTGCCGTAGCCCTCGAGCAGCCCGCTCGCGCCGACACTCTCGAGCACGCCCTTGAACGCGGTGTCGATCAGCCGGAACTGCAGCCCGATGCCGAGCGAGACCACGATCGACGGCATGATCAGGCTCGCGACCGAGGTGTAGAACAGCACGCCCGAGCCGGCGAACTTCTTGCGGAACGCGAGGCCGGCGCCGAGCGACAGCAGCACCGTCAGCAGCATCACGACGCTGCCCAACGCCACCGAGCGCCGGAACGCGGCCGCGATGTCGACGACGCCCATGCCCTCCCACAGCTTCGCGAACCAGTGCAGCGAGGCACCGCGCATCGGGAACGTGAGCCCGCCTTCGGGCCCCTGGAAGCTCAGCACGAAGATCGTGATCATCGGGCCGTAGAGGAACAGCACGAAGGCGCCGAACACGGCGGCCAGGGCGTAGAAGCTGCGCGGGCGCTTGTCGGCGTGCATCAGAGCTGCTTCCGGATGTCGACGAGCCGGGTCAGGCCCCAGATCATCATCAGCACCACCGCCAGCAGGATCACCGCGTTGGCCGCGGCCATCGGGAACTGCAGGTACGAGGTCTGCACCTGGATGATCTTGCCGACCGAGGCGATCTGCTGGCCGCCCATCACGCCGATCGTCACGAAGTCGCCCATCACGATGGTGATGACGAAGATCGAGCCGATGATGATGCCGGTGCGGCTCAGCGGCACGACGACGTTCCACACCGTCTGCCAGCCGCTCGCGCCGCTGTCGCGTGCCGCCTCGATCAGCGCGCGGTCGATGCGCATCATCGAGTTGAAGATCGGCACGATCATGAACATCGTGTACAGGTGCACGAAGGCGAGCACCACCGAGAAATCGCTGAACAGCAGCCACTCGATCGGCGAATCGATCACGTTGATCGCCTGCAGCCCCTGGTTGATCAGCCCGTTGCGCCCGAGCAGCGGCACCCACGAGATCATGCGGATCACGTTGGAGGTCCAGAACGRCACGGTGCACAGGATGAACAGCAGCGTCTGCGCGCCGACCGAGCGCACGTGGAACGCGAGGAAATACGCCACCGCGAAGCCGATCAGCAGCGTGACGAGCCAGACGAGGAAGCAGAACTTCAGCGTCGACAGGTAGGTGCGGACCGTCGTCTCGTTGAAGACGTCGAGGTAGTTCTGCCAGGTGAAGGCCGGGATCAGCTCGTAGTCGGTGGCGCGCCAGAAGCTGACCGTCACCACCAGCAGCAGCGGCAGCACGAGGAACAGCAGGAACACCAGTGCGAATGGCGTCGCCTGCAGCCACGCAGAAACCCGTAGCCCGGATGCCAATCCGGGATGGTCGCGGGACGATGCATCCCGGATTGGCATCCGGGCTACGGGCGCACTCATGTCACGCTGCCACGAACTCGTTCCACTTCTGCACCATGTACGCGTTCTCGTCCATGATCGCGTTCCAGCAGGCGATGCCGCCCATGCGCGTCTCGTAGCTGCCGCCGTCGCGCACGCTGCCCGCCTTGGCCAGCAGGTCGCCGTTGGGCGACTTGATGTCCTGCGCCGCCGCCTTGCCTTCCATCCAGTAGGCCCATTCGTAGGCCTCCATCTTGGCCTTCGCGGTGTCCAGCACCGCGCTGTAGTAACCCTGGCGGTTCAGGTACGCGCCGGCCCAGCCGTCGAGGAACCAGTTGATGAATTCGTAGACCGCGTCGGCCTTCTTGCCGCTCACCGTCTTCGGCACGCCGAAGCCGGCGGCCCAGGCGCGGTAGCCTTCCTTCAGCGGCTGGAAGGTGCAGGCGATGCCCTTGGTGCGCACGGCCGTGACGGCCGGCGACCACATCGACTGGATCACGACCTCGCCCGAGGCCATCAGGTTCACGCTCTCGTTGAAATCCTTCCACAGCGCGCGGAACTGGCCGGCCTTCTTCGCCTCGATCAGCGTCTTGATCGTCAGGTCGATTTCCTTCTTCGTCATGTTCCCCTTGTCGGGGTACTTGTAGAGGCCCGCCGCCTCGACCACCATCGCCGCGTCCATGATGCCGATCGACGGAATGTTCAGGATCGCGGCCTTGCCCTTGAACTCGGGGTTCAGCAGTTCCTTCCAGCTCTCGATGGGACGCTTGATCAGGTCGGGCCGGATGCCCAGCGTGTCGGCGTTGTAGACGGTGGGGATCAGCGTCATGAACTGCGTCGGCTCCTTCGCGAAGTCCTTCGCGGTGGGGGACGCGACGTACATCACCTTCTTCGGCGCGGTGCCCTGGTCGCCGACCTTCTTGCCGCCGACCTCGCCCTTGGTGAACAGCGTCGTGATCTTGTCGGCGTTCTTGATGCGCTTGGTGTCGATGCCCAGCAGGTTGCCGGTCGGCAGGATCTTCTTCAGCGAGAAGTACTCGGTGTCGATCAGGTCGAACGAGTTCGGCGCGGTGACGGCGCGCTTGGTCACGTCGTCGGTGGTGACCGGGATGTACTGGATCTCGATGCCGGTGTCGGCCTTGAACTTGTCGGCGATGGCCTTGTCCTGGTTCACCGCGGTGCCCAGGTAGCGCAGCGTGATCTTCTCCTGCGCGTGCACGAACGGGAAGGCCAGCGTGCCGCCGGCGGCGGCCGCGCCCTTCAGCAGCGTGCGGCGGCCGAGCTTCGGCGTGGCCGATGTGGCGGATGGATCGGTGTGGTCGGTCATGGGGTGCTCCTCGGGGTGGTATGTGATGCGGACTCTCGGGGACGAAACTGATCAGGCCAGCGCGTGCGCCTCATGCGCGGCCCAACTCACGTAGACGGTGTCACCGGGCGCGAACGGCGCGGCGTCGAAGCTGGCGTCGGAGACGGTGGCCGTCCAGTGCGCGTCGGCCGCCTCGCCCTGCGGCGCCAGGCTCACCTGCACGTACGTGCCCTGGTACTCGACGGCGCGCACCGCGGCGGCGCGGCCTTCGGTGTCGGCATGGTGCTGCAGCCGCATGCGGTCGGAGCGCACCGCGATGCGGCCGGCCGGCGACGCGATCACGTTGTGCGCACCCATGAAACGCGCGACGAACTCGCTGCGCGGCGCGTTGAACACCTCGCGCGGCGAGCCGGTCTGCTCGATGCGGCCCTGGTTCATCACGACCACCTGGTCGGCCAGCGCCATCGCCTCTTCCTGCGAGTGCGTCACGTGCACGAAGGTGAAGCCGAGTTCCTGCTGCCAGCGCTTCAGCTCGGCGCGCATCTGCACGCGCAGGAACGGATCGAGCGCCGACAGCGGCTCGTCGAGCAGCAGCACGCGCGGCTCGGTCATCAGTGCGCGCGCCAGCGCCACGCGCTGCTGCTGGCCGCCGGAGAGCTCGCTCGGCAGGCGCGCGAGGTAGGGCGTCATCGCCACCAGCGCGAGCAGCTCGCGCGCCCGCGCATGGCGCTCGGCGGGCGGCTTGCCGCGCATCTTCCAGCTGAAGGCGACGTTGTCGAGCACGCTCAGGTGCGGGAACAGCGCGTAGCTCTGGAACATCATCGCGGTGCCGCGGTCGGCGGCGGCGCTGTAGGTGATGTACTTGCCGCCGAGCAGGATCTGCCCGTCGCTCGCGAGCTCGTGGCCGGCGATCATGCGCAGCGTCGAGGTCTTGCCGCAGCCCGAGGGCCCCAGCAGGCAGCAGTAGCTGCCGGAGGGAATCGTCAGGTCGATGCCGTCGACGGCGACGGTGTCGCCATAACGCTTGACCAGCGAGGTGAGCACCAGGGACGAGTCGGGCTTCATGCCGCCCCCTGTATGCAAAGCACATGCCAGTGGATTTCCTCCGGGGCAACCCGCAGGTGGCGGCTCATCCACGCGTTTGTGTACGAGCGAGTCGCACCAACTGTGAACTTCCGCATCGCCGATCGCCCGCCTTTGGGGCGGCGGCACGCCTTGGAACGGGCGCACGACTTGCTCAGCTGATGGCGACACCCGGGCTCGCTTTGTATACAAAGCAGCCCATCGCATCTGAGGAGCCGACGATGAAGATCCGCGTGATCAACCCCAACACCAGCGCGTCGATGACGGCCAAGATCGGCGAGGCCGCGCGTGCGGTGGCCGCGCCCGGCACCGTGATCGACGCGGTGCAGCCGAGCTTTGGTGCACCGTCGATCGAGGGGCACCATGACGACGTGTGGGCCGCTGCCGGCGTCGCCGAACAGGTGCGTGCAGGCGAGGCGCTGGGTGCCGATGCGCACGTCATCGCGTGCTTCGGCGACCCCGGCCTGCATGCCGCGCGCGAGCTGGCGCGCGGGCCGGTGATCGGCATCGCGGAGGCGGCGTTCCATTGCGCATCGCTCGTCGCCACCGGCTTCTCGGTCGTCACGACGCTCACCCGCACCTGCGTGATCGCCGAGCACCTGGTGCTGCAGTACGGCTTCGAGCGCCGTTGCCGCGGCATCCACGGCACCGACATCGCGGTGCTCGAACTCGACGACCCGGCGAGCGACGCCTATGCACGCATCCTCGCGAGCGCACGGCAGGCGCTGGAACGCGACCGCTCCGGCGCGATCGTGCTGGGCTGCGCCGGCATGGCCGACCTGTGCGCGCGGCTGCAGGCCGAGCTCGGCGTGCCGGTGGTCGACGGCGTCGCGGCCGCCGTCAAGCTGGCCGAGGGGCTGCTCGCGATCGGGCTCGGGACGAGCAAGCGCGGGGACTATGCGGCGCCGCTGCGCAAGGACTACGTGGGGTTGGCGGCGCCGTATTCGCCGTAGCCCGGATGCGAATCCGGGATTCGTGACTCACGATCCCGGGTTGTCACCCGGGCTACGGGCTCGCGGACCAGAACGTCCGATGCAGCTGGAGCAACTCCGCCTCCACCTCCCCGACCGGCCCCCACACCCGCACCGCTTTCTGCCCGCGCGCGAACACCTCGCGGCACGGCAGGTCCAGCGTCGGGTTGTCGGGGTGCGCGCCGGTGATCGCGAGCAGTGCCGCTTCCGACACGCCGTACACCAGCCGCCCGATGTGCGCCCAGTACTGCGTGCCGGCGCACATCGCGCATGGCTCCACCGTCGTGTACAGCGTGCAGTTCCACAGGAAGTCCGGCGCATGGTTCAGCGATGCATGCCGTGCGAGCGTGGCCTCGGCGTGGTGCACCGTGTCGATGTTGCCCTGCTCGGCCAGCACCGTCTCGTGGTCCGGCGCCACCAGCAACGCACCGAACGGATGGCGGCCCAGGCCCATCGCCCGCTTCGCGACCTCGTTCGCACGCCGCAGGTGCCGCAGCATCTGCTCGTGCGTCGGATCGGCGTTCGAGAAATCGCTCATGCCGCCCCCGCCCGGCGATGCGCCCAGCCCGTCGTGCGCCGCTCGACGATCGCGAACAGCTCGTACATCGCCATCGCCATCGCGCCCACCACCGCGAGCCCGGCGAACGCCAACCCCATCTGCATCGACGAGCCGGCCGAGATCAGCAAATAGCCGATGCCCTCGTTGGCGGCCGTCATCTCCGACACCGTCGTGCCGACGAAGGCGAGCGTGATCGCAACCTTCAGCGACGCATAGAAATACGGCATCGAGCGCGGCAGCCCGACCTTCAGCAGCACGTCGGTGCGCCGCGCGCCCAGCACGCGCAGCACGTCCTCCAGCTCCGGCTCCAGCGTCGCCAGGCCGGTCGCGATGTTGACCGTGATCGGGAAGAACGAGATCAGGAACGCCGTCAGCACCGCCGGCCCGACGCCGATGCCGAACCACACGACCAGGATCGGCACGAAGGCCGCCTTCGGCAGCGCGTTGAAGGCCGTCATCAGCGGGTACATCGCCGCATACGCGAGCCGCGAGCTGCCGACCAGGGCACCCAGCAGCACGCCGACCACGATCGCCAGGCCGAAGCCCAGCATCGTGACCCAGAAGGTGCGCCACGCATGCGCGGCGATCACCGCGCGGAACTCCCACAGCTGCTGCGCGATGTGCGACGGGCTCGGGAAGATGAAGTCGGAGATGCCGAAGCCGCGGCACGCCAGCTCCCACAGCAGCAGCACCGCGGCCAGCAGCAGCCACGGCGCGAGGCGCTCGCGCCGGGCCGTCACGACACCGCCTCCGGCGCGCGGCGGAGGCTGCCGATGTGCTCGCGCAGCTCGAGCACCACGTCGCTGAACTCGCGGGTGTAGGTGAGCGCGAGTTCGCGCGGGCGCTCGAAGCCGATCTCGCGGCGCACCTGCATGCGCCCCGGGCCGCGGCTCATCACGTGCACCGTGTCGGCGAGGAACGCCGCCTCGCGCAGGTCGTGCGTCACCAGGATCACGTTGAAGCGCTGCACCGCGTGCAGGTCGCGCAGCGTGCACCACAGCTCCTCGCGCGTGAACGCGTCGAGCGCGCCGAACGGCTCGTCGAGCAGCAGCA